>CAYSJP010000311.1:0-2715 GCA_964431395.1 uncultured Halobacteriales archaeon | reverse complement strand
CGCCGACGTTGACGTTCCAGATCCCGAAGACGATCAGCACCGCGAGCGCGTACAGGGACACCTGGGTCGAGCGAAAGAGCAGCTCCGTCTGGTGCTTGGTGAGGGGGGACGTGTCCTCGGCAACGCCGTAGACGAATTCCTTGACGAACCCGGTGAAGACGTAGACCCCGACCATCAGGAACACGGTGATGATTGCCTGCACCGCCGACTGGGCGGGGTTCTGGACGTCGAGAAACGCGAAGGCAGAAACCCCTGCGAACTCCTCGGCCCAGACCGAGACGCCGGCCAGGCCGACGGCGATCCCGAGCGCGAGGACGAACAGGGCTAGGACCGCGTTCAGCCCCCGCTGGCGTTCCCCAACGTCGAGGCGACGCTGGACGAGCCGCGTGAGCCAGAGCCCGACGGCAAACGTTCCGAGGAGGGCGACCGAGAGCAGGACCCGTTCGACGAACGTGAGACCCGCGAAGATCGAATCGAACGCCGCGAGACCCGTTACATTTCCCGCCGTCGGCGTGGGCGTCACCGGTCTCCCTCCGCGAATGGACTCGCCGTGTTCGCGAGCGCCGCGAACTCCTCCGGGGCGAGTTTCCCCGGACGAGCGCCGAGCAACCCCTCGTCGGCCGCCGCGAGGACCGCGCTCGCGTCCTCGATCCCCGAGATGTGGGTCGTGTTCCTGATGGCGTTGCGCGTCGTCTTCCGGCGCTGTGTGAAGACGGCTTTCACGAACCGCAGGAAGAACGCCCCCTCGACGTCGTAGCCGGGATCCCGCGGCGTCACCCGGACCACGGCGCTCTCGACGTCCGGGCTCGGGTCGAACGCCTCCTTCGGGACCGGCTCCACGATCTCCACCTCCCCGTAGTGGCCGGCGGTGACCGACAGCCGCCCGTACTCGTCGGTCCCCGGGTCGGCGGCCATCCGCTCGGCGAACTCCCACTGGACCATCGCCACGAGCGGACGCTTCCGCGGAAGCAGCCTGAAAAGCACTTCGCTGGAGACGCCGTAGGGAAGGTTCGACACCGACGCCGTGTGGTCGGGCACGTCGATCTCGAGGGCGTCCCCGGCGGCCACCCGGAGGCGTCCCTCCTCGATCGCGCCGGCGAACTCCTCGCGGAGGAACCCGGCGAGATCGGGATCCCGCTCGACGGCGATCACGGTGCCGGCGGCCTCGAGCAGCCGGTCCGTGAGCGCGCCGGTGCCGGCGCCGATCTCGAGGACGCGATCGAGGTCGAACTCCGCCGCGTAGCCCGGGAGTCGATCCAAGACCCGGTCGTCGACGAGAAAGTGTTGATCGCGACCCGGATCGCCGCGAACGCCGGCACGCCGGCGCAACGCGTCGGGGTCGCGAGCCCCCTCGGTCGGGGTCCGGTCGCGCCCCGCATCCCCGTCGTCTCCGGCCCCGGTGTCTGCCATTAGTACCTGTAGACCGCCCCAGGAACTAAACTTGATTCATCCGGCACGAGCGCGCCCGGACACCGGCGGGCCACCGGGGACCGACCGGACAACGACACGATTAAACGCCGCGGCGAGCCAGTTACGGGTATGAGCGAAACCGCTGGCGCGCGCCACTGTGTCTCCTGTGGCCTCTCGGTCTCGGGGACCAACGCCGCCTCGTTCAACTGTCCCGACTGCGGGTACGGCATCTCCCGGTGTGCGAAGTGCCGCAAGCAGAGCAACCTGTATGAGTGTCCCGAGTGTGGGTTCAGGGGGCCCTGAAATGGGGAAAGTCGCCGCCCAGCTGAAGGTGATGCCCGAGGACCCCGAGATCGACCTCGACGACCTGGAGGAGTCGCTGGTAGCCGCGCTCCCCGAGGGCGCGGAGCTCAACGGCTCCGACACCCAGGACGTCGCCTTCGGCCTCGTCGCGCTGGTCGTCGCGGTCGTCGTCCCCGACGACGAGGGCGGCACCGACGTCGTCGAGGAGGCCTTTGCCGACGTCGAGGGCGTCGAGTCCGTCTCCGTCGAGAGCGTCGGCCGGGTGTAGCCGGGGCGACGCCCGGCGGCCAGAACGCACGCTTTATAACGCCCAGCCGACAAAACCGTTTCACGACCATGCCGAGTTCGAACGGACCCCTCAACAGCACGCGAGAGAAGCTATCGAACGATCCACGGGAGCGTGGCACCTCCCCCCCACAGCGCGCCGTCCAGGAGTTCGAGGAGGGACAGACGGTCCACCTCTCGCTGGATCCCAGCGTTCGGGACGGCCGCTTTCACCCACGGTTCGACGGCCACACCGGCGACGTCGTCGGTACCCAGGGATCGGCCTACAAGATCAGCATCAACGACGGCGGCAAGGAGAAGATTCTGATCGCGACGCCCGCTCACCTGCGCGCCCAGGAGTGACATGACCATCTTCAAGGAGAAGGTCAGCGAGGAGTACCTGACCACGGCGGAGGTGAAGGAGCTCCTCTCGGAGGTCGAGCGGAGACGCGCCCTCGAGGAGGACCGCGAACTCCCCTACGAGCTCGCCCGAACGATCGAGCACGCCAACCGCTTTGCCGTCCTCGATCCCGCGCAGGCCGAGGAACTCGTCGATGCCCTGCTCGAAGTCGAAAAGGTGAGCGAGGCGACGGCCTACAAGATCGCGAACCTCAAACCCGAGGATCGCGACGAACTCCGCGCCGTCTACGCCCAGGAGCGGTACACGCTGTCCGGCGACGAACTCGACGAGATCCTGAACGTTCTGGCGCAGTACGTCTGACTCCGGTACACGGGTTC
>CAYSJP010000310.1:0-2720 GCA_964431395.1 uncultured Halobacteriales archaeon | reverse complement strand
CCGGCTGATTGATCCCCTAAGGAATGTATTTATCACGTTCGGATGAAACGGAGTATCGGATATGCGCATCGACACCGATGGATGCGACGCGGACGGGAACGCGAACAGACGACGGTTCCTGAAGGCCCTCGGGGCGCTGGGCGTGACCGGGCTTGCGGGCTGTGGTGGCGATGGGGACGGTGGGGACACACCAACCGACACCACGGAGCAGGTGGACACCACGGATCCCCCGATGACGACGGACTCCCGGGAGACGACGGCGCCCCCGGAGACGACGGAACCGGAGACGGACACGCCCGACGACTCGTTCGGCGGTGATCCCCAACAGCTACTCGAAATCGAGGGTGGATACCTCCAGGCCGGCGAGAGCAAGACCTTCTCGGGTGAACTCGTCAACCCCTACCTGTTCCCCATCCAGTCCGTCGACGTCACGTTGGAGCCTCCAGGCGACGACTGGGAGGTGTCCCCGACCGGCGACACCAGCTTCGACACGATCGACTCACAGCGATCCGAGGAGATCGCCTGGGAGATAACCGCCCCCGAGAACGCCGATGGCGAGGTTGCCATCGAGGGGACGGTTTCATACGCGAGTACGACCGACTCCGCCGAACTCCCTCTCAGCATCCCCATCCAGGTCTACACTCCCGGAAACGCGCCTCAGGAGGGTCTCGAGGCGTACGTCCCGCTGGACGGTGACACGCCGGTCAACGAGGTGACCGGCAACGAGGCGGAGGTCGTCGGCGAGCCCACCTCCGGCGCCACCGGCGTGCTCGGGAACGCCTGGGAGTTCACCGACAACGAGGATATCAATAGCGTGGAAAACGTGATCGTCTCCGAGCCGCTGCCGATCAACGGCGAGGAAGCGACGATCGCGGCCTGGATCAACGTCGCGGATCTCACCGAGCCGTACAGCCGGGTGTACCAGGTCGACGACGAGGGCAATCCCGGACTGGGCGAGTCCACCAACGGATACAACATCGAGTTCTTCGACACGAACGATACCCTGCATGCCCAACTCTGGGACAACGGCGACATCGCGAGGGACGACACCGGAGAGATCTCACTCGGGACCGGAGAGTGGTACTTCGTCGTCTGTGTCATCGAGGGCGGCGAGCTCACGTTCTACGCGTACGACCAGAACGGCGAGGTAGGTGGCTCTCCGGCGGTCACGAGCGGCACCCGCGCACAGTCCGACACGGCCTCGCTCATGCTGATGTGTGGCGACGGGCGGGACACCCCGGGGCGGATGGACGAGGTCCGAGCCTACTCGCGGGCGCTCTCGGAGGACGGGATCTTTCAGCTGTTTCTAGCCTCGGGCGGGCGGCCCGCCTGACCCATCTCGGTAGCGACTCCGCGGGCGATGGTCGGACCCGTTCGTGAGGGACGCTCGTCGATGTTCAGCAGCTCCCGATGTGTCGGGTGCAGCACGCTACCTCGTCCGACCGTGGCGATCGTTTCCACCGGCACTCGGGGCGCTTCGCTGTCGTCACGCGATACCCACCGCCGTCAGGGAACGAGTTGCTCGCCGTCTTCGTCGTACACCGTTATGGCCTCGACGGGACAGACCCGCGCCGCCATCTTCGCGTCGAACTCGGCGTCCTCGGGAACCTCCCGGACGAACACGCCCTCCTCCGCCTCGCTGGCGCCTTCGAGTTCCGCCTTGCCGGCGTCGCGGTTCTCGGAGAAGGCGTCCCACTCGTGGACGCACTGGAACATCCCGGTACAGGTCTCCCGGTCGTACTCGATGCGCATACCCGGGGTTGCGGCCGATGGGGTATAGCACTGGCGGCGCCGGACGAACGTGATCGGCCGCGCGGTCGAAGGTCTTACCCACGCCGGGACGAACCCCGAGGCATGGTCGAGGGCTTCGAGGTGATTCCGGCGATCGACGTCCAGGAGGGGCGAGTCGTCCAGCTCGTCGGCGGGGAACGGGGGACCGGCAGGGAGTACGGCGATCCGGCGGCCGCCGCCGGGCGGTGGATCGACGCCGGCGCCGAAACCCTGCACCTGATCGACCTCGACGGGGCCTTCGAGGGCGAGCGCGCGAACGCCGACGCGATCGAGGCGATCGCCCGAACCGTGGACGCCGACGTCCAGGTCGGCGGCGGAATCCGGACCGCCGCGGACGCCCGCGCTCTTCTCGCCTCGGGCGTCGACCGGGTGATTCTCGGCACCGCCGCGGTCGAGAACCCCGATCTCGTCGCGGAGATCGCCGCCGACTACCCGGAGGGTGTGATGGTGAGTCTCGACGCGAAGGGTGGAGAGGTCGTCGTCGAGGGCTGGACCGAGGGGACCGGGCTCGGCCCCGCCGAGGCCGCGACGCGATACGAGGATCTGGGTGCGGCGGCGATCCTGTTCACCGACGTCGACATCGAGGGTCGCCTGGAGGGCGTCCGAACGGAACCGGTCAAGGCGGTCGTGGAGGCGGTCGAGATCCCGGTCGTGGCCAGCGGCGGCGTCGCGACGATCGAGGACGTGCTCGCGTTGCGGGAGGCTGGCGCGGCCGCGACAGTCGTCGGCTCCGCGCTGTACGAGGGCCGGTTCACGCTCGCGGAGGCGCGGCGCGCGCTGGGTGGGTGAGTGTCGAGGGGGCGTTCGGGGGGTCGGTGACGGTTCGATATCCACGCGACACCCGATCAACGTCTAAGCGAATCATCACGAGAGGTGTGATGACGCGATGGAAACGCTGCTACCCCACGAGAGCGTGCGTTCGTTCACCG
>CAYSJP010000309.1:0-2739 GCA_964431395.1 uncultured Halobacteriales archaeon | reverse complement strand
GTCTCGACCGCGGTGGTGCTCGATTACCTCCCCTACGGCCGGGCCGACGACGATCGCCCCCAGTACCAGAAACCACAGCTCGCACACGCCGTCGACACCGGAAGCTTCGCCCTGTACGAACTCGTTCTCCGCGAGGAGGCGGCGCTCAACATCGGCGACCGCGTGGCGGTCGATCCGCCCCAAGACGACGTTGCGGAGGTCCGCAACATCGGCTACGAGGACCTCTCGGGGGGCGCAGTGTCCGAACTCGAGCACGTCGTCGGGGAGGTCATCGACGAGGAGGAAGCGCGGTTCGTCGACTTTTTCAACGAGGCCGGCGCGATCACGCTCCGGCTCCACCAGTTCAACCTGTTGCCGGGAATCGGCGACAAGCTCCGGGACGCCATCATCGACGAGCGCAAGCGCGACCCCTTCGAGCACCTGTCGGATCTCGAGGAGCGGGTCTCGGGCCTCCACGATCCGGAGGGGACTCTCGCGGAACGGATCCTGGAGGAGATCAGGGACGAGGACGTGAAGTACAAACTGTTCGCCCGCGAGCAAGAGTAGAACGGGATCGGCGGGACTCTGCCGAAGGGGTCTCGACACGCGAACGCGCTACACGAACGAGCCTGTTGGGTTTCCGGACGAGCCTCCCCTCACCCGTGTGGCAGCGCTCACCGGTAAGAGACTACAACAGTCATCATCAGCCGTCCCCCAGTTCGTCGACGACCACGACCTCGCCGTCGACCACGTCGATGTTGATGAGCGTCTTCACGTCGTGGTGAGTCCCCCGGAGTTCGTTGTCGCCGGCCTTCTTGATCACCGTCACGACGTCGACGATGTCGGCCCCGATCTCCTCGAGGGCGGTGAGGATCGCGTGCAGCGTCCCGCCGGTCGAGAGCAGGTCGTCGAGGACGAGCACGCAGTCGCCATCCTCGACGTCGTTGATGTACATCTCGCTCTCGGAGTAGCCCGTCACCTGTGAGAGCGAGACCTCACCCTCCAGGCCGTACTCGCGTTTGCGCACGACGACCAGCGGGATGTCGGTCATCAGCGACACGGCGGTGGAGATGTGGATGCCCATGGCGGCGGGCGTGACGATCTTGTCGACGTTCTCGAGTTCCGCTTTCCGGATGATCCGGACGACGACCTCCCTGAGGAGTCCGGGTTCGAGCATCGGCACGCCGTCGGTGATCGGGTGGACGACGTAGTGGTAGTCCCCCTTGTCGACGATGGGCGCGGACAGGAGCGAGTCCCGCAGCTTCTTCATACCCGGTGGCTGCCCCTGCCGGCAATAAAACGTGGCGATACGTCGCGGGAGGTGACGGGGCACCGGAGTGCCCGCGGAGCGAAACCGCTATCGGCGCCACGAGCGATGCCACCGGTATGGAGTACACGAAACTCGGGAACACGGGGCTCGACGTCTCGAAGGTGTGTCTCGGCACCTGGCGGTTCGGCAAGGAGTCCGGCGGGGTGGTCGAGACGGGCCGCGAGCAGGCCCACGAACTGCTGGACGCCTTCGCCGAGCGCGGCGGGACCTTCATCGACACCGCGAACGGCTACGGTGGCGGCGACAGCGAGCGATGGATCGGCGAGTGGCTCGACGGCCGCGACCGCGAGCAGTTCGTCGTCGCCTCGAAGGTGTACTGGACGCGTGAGTCACGCCCCGAGGAGAACCTCTCCCGGAAGACGGTCCGCGCGGAGATCGAGGGGACCTTAGAGCGCCTCGGGACGGAGTACCTCGATCTGTACTACATCCACCGCTGGGACGACGAGACGCCCATCGAGGAGACCCTGTCGGCCCTCTCGGGGCTCCTCGAGGAGGGGAAAGTCCACTACCTCGGCGCGAGCACGATGGCCGCCTGGAAGCTCACGAAGGCCCTCTGGACGGCGGACGCGGAGGGCTACCGGCGCTTCGACGTCACCCAGCCCCTCTTTCACGCCGCCTACCGCGACGACGTGGTCGACTACCTGGACGTCTGTGCCGACCGGGATCTGGCCGTCTGTCCGTACTCCCCGCTGGCTGGTGGGTTCCTCACGGGCAAGTACGAGCGCGAGGGCGACGATATCGTCGGTCCGGAGGGGGCCCGCGGCGACATCGACGACAGCTTCCAGGACTACTACGTCTCCGAGCGCGGCTGGCACGTCCTGGACGCGATCCGGACGGTCGCCGAGGAGATCGACGCCACGCCCGCACAGGTCGCGCTCCGGTGGCTGATCGACCAGGATCGGTTCACCTGCGTCCCGATCGTGGGCGCCCGCACGGTCGACCAGATCGAGGAGAACGTCGGCGCGGTCGACGTGGACCTCTCGGCCGACCGGCACGACCGCATCTCCGAGGCACGCTACGACGAGGACGGCCAGCGCTGGGGCCACCGCGAGGACTGATCGGCGTCGGAATCCCGACCGTCCGGCGGTGCGGCCCCGCAACCTCCGCCATGGAGGTCAGTCCGATTCCGGGGTGTCATCCTCTTCGAGGAACCCGTGGTAGGGACAGACGTACTCATCGCGAATGAGCTGCTCGTCGACGATGTCCAGGCCGAGGTCGTCGAGGTCCTCGCTGATCCGGTTGAGGTCGTCGTGGTCCCTCCCGATCGCGTTCACGTACACGTTTCGCTCCCCGGTCATGATCTCCCGGACCGCCGTCACGCCGCGCACGTCGCGAGCCCGGTTCGCGAGGTCGTCACGCTCCGGGATGGGCGCGGTGCAGATGATCTTGGTGTACAGGGGGTATCCCGCCAGGTCGTAGTCGATGTCGAG
>CAYSJP010000308.1:0-2740 GCA_964431395.1 uncultured Halobacteriales archaeon | reverse complement strand
CTTGTCGCCGGTCGCGCGGTAGTCGTGGACGAGATCCAGGTAGTCACACACCCCCAGAAACGAGTCGAGGTCCGCCGCCTTCGTCACGCCGATCCCCCGGGTCGCGGAGTTGGGCTTCACCACGACCGGCGGGTCGAACCGATCGAAGGCCTCCCGGAGGTCGTCCCCGTCGACGGGATCCGAGACGACGACGGTGTCGGGGACCGGCAGACCGGCGGCCGAAAGCGTCGCGAGCGCGCCGGCCTTGTTCCGGGAGGTCAGCACGGCCTCGCGGTCGTTGACCCACGGGACCGAGAGCCGGGCGTCCACCACCGCGCCCTCCATGATCCGCGGGGGGTACACGAACCCGGCGTCGAAGCCCGCGAACTCGCCGCGCGCCGAGAGGTCGAAGGTGCGTTCCTTGGGCTGGATCCCGTGGACCTCGATCCCGCGGTCGGCGAGGGGATCGCCCATCCGGTCGAACGTCTCCTCCCGGGTGGCGACCGCCAGGTCGATCATATCCGTCGATACGGCGCCCCGGACAAAACGGCTCGGGTGTGGTCGACGCCGATCACCCGGGGCACGCGGAGAACCCGCGACTACGATCGCGTGTGCTCGGTGAGTCCCACGAGAAGGGCCATCGCCACCGAACCGACGACGACGACCCACGCGCTGCCGACGAGGACCGCCCCGGCCACACCCGGGAAGCGTTCGACGACCGTGACGAACACGCGCAGGTCGAACGCGAGCACGAGCAACGCCCCGACCACGTCGAACACGAGGTCGGCGGCGGTGTCGTCCCACCCGTAGTGGACCAACACCGGCTCGATGTCGTACAGGTTCCCGAGTTCGCGGGCGACCAGTTCGACGAGTTCCCAGAAGACGCCGATCGCGAACGTGAACCCCACGACCGCTGCGATCACTCCGGCGGACCGACCGGATCCGACGGTGTCCGGGAGCGTGACGACGACGCCGGCGTAGACGAGCGCCCCGACGAGTGCCGCGGAGACGGTGTGCGTGAGGTGGTCCCACCACCACCTCGAATCGTAGGGGCCCAGCATCCCGAGGGAGTGGAGAAACCCGGCGACCCCGAGCCAGACGGGGAGCACCGGGCCGAAGGGACTGCTCCGAGGGGCCGTCGGTTCGAAAACGACCCCGGCGATGGACGGAACCAGAGCGAGAACGAGCGCGGCGAGTGCGTTGATCGCTGCGGCGGCGTTCCCGCGTCGAACGGCCACGACGACGACGCCGAAAATACCGGCCTGGAGCGAGAACGTCGCCAGCGATGTGGGATCGATCGTGGGCATGCCAGGGAGGGGGAAACCGCGTTGTTCGCGAGCGCTGGTGTGGTCCCTTCGCAGTGATCTCCCTCAAGGGAGGTGATCACCGGCGCACGGTCACGTCCCCGGGCGGGGGAGGATCAGGTCTCCTCGGGTCCCCGAACCGTCATGACGGGAACGTCGGACATCCGGACCACTCGCTCGGCGACGCTCCCGAGCACGTATCGATCGAGTCCGGTTCTGCCGTGTGTGCCCATCACGACGAGATCGATACCGTGGGTGTCGGCGTAGTCGAGGATGACCTCGTGTGGAACTCCTCCGCGTACCTCCGTCCGCGTACTCACGTCACCCAGTTGGTCCGCGACCTCCCCGACGAGGGCGGCCCCGTACTCCCGGGCTTTCTCCTCCAGTTCCTCGCTCCGGGTGCGCTCCGGCATGAGCGACGACGTTTTGCCTCTCCCGGATCCGAGCCCGCCGGTCCCCGTCACCTCGGTACCCCCCGCGAGCCCGTGTGTCTCCGACCGCTCCGTGACGTAGAGGACGTGGACGGTCGCCTCGTACGTCTCTGCGAGGTCACGGACCCTGTCGAGCGCCGCCGTGGAACCCTCGCTGCCGTCGGTCGGATAGAGTATCTCGTCGTACATGCACGTGGATGTTCTCCCCGCGGAGGGTTTAATCCGGGGGACGATCCCCAGATTCCGAGAGTGACCTGCCCGACCGTCCCGGGAGTGCGTACGCCGGCCTGACAGTTCCGGGAGTGCGCACGTCGGCCTGGCGGTCCCCGAAGTGCGTGCCGGGCACACGCTGGCTCTCCGGGACGGGGAGAAAAGGGAATACGGGACGTCACAAAAGGGAATCCGGGACGGGTCGCGGCGAATCGGGTCAGTATTTCGGTCGCTGGGCCCGGATGATCCCCGCAAACTGCCGGTGTTCGTCGGCCAGCAGTTCGTGCAAGTCGTCGGCGGTGACGATTCCCACGAGGGAATCGCCCTCACGGACGGGAAGCCGCCTGATCCCGTGTTCGGCCATCAGGGCGGTCGCCTCGTAGAAGCCGGTGTTCCGCGTGGCGGTGTAGAGATCCCTGCTCATCACGTCTTCAGCAGTCTGCCCCGCTGGATCGACGTGCTCACCGAGGACGCGCACGGCGAGGTCTCGATCCGTGACGATACCGACTGGCGTGTCCCCGTCCGTGATCACGACGCTCCCGACGTTCTCGTCGTCCATGAGCGCCGCGAGATCACCGACCGCCGTTTCCGGATCGGCCGTTACGACGTCGCTCCGGGCAAGATCATCGATTGGCATTGGGTCCCTCCGTGCGACAGTTCGGCCGGATATGACATAATCTACCATCGTAGTTTTCAACGCCCGGGAATCCGGGACGGCAGATTCATTCCCGTTCGACCCCGTTCCCGATACGAGATCGGGCATGACGGGTAGCCAGCGGAAGCCTCGCCCTTCAGGGCGGGGTTCAAGCGACAGCA
>CAYSJP010000307.1:0-2746 GCA_964431395.1 uncultured Halobacteriales archaeon | reverse complement strand
TTTGAACTGCATGTTGTTCCGCCCCTCGGTCACCGTGAACCGGTCGGCGAACGCCGGATCGAGGTAGTACTGTGGGCGCTCGTTGCCCGGCGCGACCTCGTAGGTGCTCATCCGGATCGGGTCGCGCGCGAACAGCCCGCCCGGATTCCGCCCGTCCACGAGAACGACCGTCTCGTCGTCGTAGAAGCGGCCCCCGGCGCGAGCGCGCTTGGCGTGGGCGTTTTCCGGGTGTCCGGCGAAGACGGCGGCAGCCTCCGCCCGCGACGCGTCCGGCGGGATGGCGTCGACCGCGGCGACCGTGAAATACCCGATCAGGTACCGGTGGGCGCGCCCGCCGTCGGGGGGACGCAGGCCGGCGTAGAATCCGACGATGTCGCCCGGATCGAGCCGCCGGAGCCGCCGAACGTAGTTGTGGCGGTGCTCGCCGTAGGTCAGCGCCTCCAGGTTCGGGTCGTGGTGGAGGGGCCAGTTCCGGAGCTCCTCCCCCCGCAACGTCTTCCCCTCGCTCGGATCGGGCGTGATCGCCGTCAGGAGATCCGCGGCGACGCCCCCGTCGTAGCGCAGGTCCCAGGTGCCGTACGTCGCGGTTTCCTCGGTGTCGCGGGTCTTCTCCGGGATCGGCACGTACTCGAAGCGGCCGTCGTCGTACAGCGGCGCGACCCGGCCGGCGTTGGTCGTGTCACACCCGATCCCACAGAGGACGACGGTCATGCCTCGACGACCCCGCCGGCGACGATCATTCCGGGGGGTAGGTCTCCGCGAGCGCGTCGAGTGCCTCGTGGCGCTCGGTCGTGTGGGGCGCGGTGAGCGGGGACACCGACACCTCGTCGTCCATCACCGCGCGGCGGTCGGTCCCCTCGGGCTCGTCCACGCTCCCGTCGTCCATCCGGTCGAACACGCGGTCGTGGAGCGTGATCGTTCCGTTGGATCCCCGGGTGGCGTCCATGTCGTAGGTGCGGGAGGGCCGCGTGATCGCCATCGGCGCCGTGCCGTCGGCCTTGCTCGGCGCGTTCAGGTTGAGGTAGTCCGCCTGCTCGAAGACGCCCGCGCCGATGGCGTGTTCCGCGAGGTACGCCGTCGCCCGCGCGGCCCCCTCGTACGATCCCGGCTCGGGCTCCTCGGGCCACTGGTCGGTGGGGACGTACAGCGAGGTCGCGATCGCGGGCACCTCGAAGAAGGCGGCCTCGACGGCGGCGCTCACGGTGCCGGACCGGCCGAGGGTGTACGCCCCGAGGTTCGCGCCGTTGTTGCACCCCGAGACGACCAGGTCGGGGTAGGGGCCGATCGCCTCCAGCCCCGCGACCACGCAGTCCGCGGGCGTCCCCGTGAGGGCGTAGCCGATCTCCCGTTCCTCGACGCGAACCTCGGTGGACATGGCGCGTCCGATCGCGCTCTGGTCGTTCGCGGGTGCGACGACGAGCACGTCGCCGACCTCCGCGAGCGCGTCGTGCAGCACCCGGAGGCCGGTGCTGTCGATGCCGTCGTCGTTCGTCAGCAGGATATCCATGACATCCGTTGCGGCGGGATGCACAAAAGCAGCCAGGAGTCATCCCGCAGGTCGCTCTCCCGGCGTCTCCGCGACTGCCCGGATCGGGGCGCCGTCGGCGTCGATCGCGAGCGGGTAGGCGTGGAGCGTGAACCGGTCGGGGAGGTCCTCCAGACCGGTGAGGTTCTCGACCACGAACCGCTCCGCCCCCAGTAGCGCGTGGTGAGCCGGCACGCCGTTTGGCTCGTCTTCACCGGCGACGTCCGTGGGCGTCGGATCGGGACTCAGCGTGTCCGTGGCCACGTGGTAGCCGGCGTCCACACAGCGCTCGGCCGTCGCCGGGTCGAGGTACGGATGGTCGTCGTACCGCGGCGTCCCCCAGTGGGCGTCCCAGCCGGTCGCGAACACCAGCATATCGGCGTCGGTGTCGGGGACGGCCCCCGGCGGGATCGGCTCGCGCGCCCCGAAGTCGCGCACGTCGACCAGCCGCGCGTCGAACCGGAACCGATCGACCGCGTACCCACCCAGCGTCTCCCCGTCGGGTTCGGTGTGGGCCGGCGCGTCGACGTGCGTCCCGGCGTGGCTCCCCAACTTCACCTCCGTGACCCGGTAGCCGTCCTCGCCGTGGGTGGCGTGGGGGGACAGCGACACCGACGGGTCACCGGGGTACGTCTGCATCCCAGTCTCTATCGGGTGGGAACAGTCGTGTAGGGTCATGTGCGTCCGTTCGGGAGAAGCCAGTTGAGAGTGACGGTACCAGCGTCGGGGGTCCGTCGTGCGGACTGACCGGATCGAGTTCGACGCGTGGGGCCGGAGATGCGCTCGTCATACTGTCGGCTGTACGTCCGTGACGAATTTCGCCACCCCCGGGTGGCGAAGGACCTCACAAAGTTACAGCCAACAGCATCAGTACGTCCGAACGGGGTCACGGACGCCCGCTCGCCGTCTCCGCCAGCGGCGACTGCACTCCCCACCCGCGGAGCGATCCGGGACTCCAGCCAGCCACGAGAATCACCGCCGCAACCGCGTACCCGGAGAGAACATACGGGTACATCTCGGGTGCAAATCCCATCAGTTCGCCGGTCATGTTCCCGAACGCGTGGAACAGGAGCACCGCCAGAATGCTCCGATGGGTGTTGTTGTAGATCCAGACCAGAAACACCGTGTTGAGCACGAGCATCGGTAGCCACCACGACAGTTCCGGCTCGAACGTCGTGTTGGCGTAGTACCCGGGAAAGAGAACGAAGGGTGCGTGCCAGA
>CAYSJP010000306.1:0-2768 GCA_964431395.1 uncultured Halobacteriales archaeon | reverse complement strand
TCGACGAGGACGACGTCGCCCTCCTCGATCCAGGTCCGGTACTTCATGCGGCCGGGGATCCGGCCCATTCGGTTCTCGCCGTCCTCACACTGGACACGGACGTGGTTGCCCCCGTTGTGCTGGGTCACGACCGCGAACAGCTCGTTTTCGTCGGGCATCCGGAGGTTCCGGCGACCCGTCTCTTCGCTCATACCATCCATAGGGGTCACCCACGTATAAGGGGTTTGAGACGTCCGTTAACGCGTCCCACGTCTCGGGATGAGTATCGGGCGCCCGACGGGGACCCGTGGTCCGTCCGCCAGTCGGTCCCCGCTCGCAGTGCGTCATCACGACTCACGAAGCGATTTACGTCGGGAGAACCTATCGTGCGTATGAAATACGATAACGCGCTCGACGACGCCTACGACGATATGCCGGAACACACAGCCGAGGCCGGAACCCGGCTCTCGGTGCCGGATCCGGAGGGCGAGACCGACGGTTCGTTCACGCGACTCACCAACATCACGGCGATGGCCGACGCCCTCGGCCGGGAGGCCGACCACCTCCACCGGTTTCTCCAGCGCACTTTCGGAACGAACGGCCAGTTCGACGGCAACCAGGCGCGGTACAACGGTTCGTTCTCGATCGCCGACTTCGACGGCGCGGTCGAGGAGTACGCGGCGGAGTACGTGCTCTGTTCGGAGTGTGGGCTCCCCGATACGGTGCTGGCTCGCGAGGACGGGGTCGACATGCTCCGGTGTGAGGCCTGTGGCGCCTTCCGCCCGGTTCAAAAGCGCACGAGCGCCTCCGCGGCGGCCCGGGCGGAGACGGTCGAGGAGGGCGAGACCTACGAACTCGAGATCACCGGCACCGGGCGCAAGGGCGACGGCGTCGCCGAGAAGGGCGAGTACACGGTCTTCGTCTCCGGCGCCCGCGAGGGCCAGGTCGTCACCGCCTACGTCGAGAGCACCAGCGGCAACCTCGCGTTCGCACGGCTGGCCTGATTCGGCCGCTTTCCTCGCGGCGTCCCGGCGGGGGAAATTTCATTAGGAGCCCATAATAATTTGCGTGCCATGCCCACCAGCGGACACGAGGAGACCGACGACGCCGGGGGCCGCCGGCGGTTTCTCAGGCGCCTCGGCGGTCTCGGCGTGATCGGCCTCGCGGGCTGTCTTGGCCGCGATGGATCCGCGCCCGCCGACCCGACCGGGACGGAGATACCGACCGAAACCCCCTCACCGATCGTCGCGACGACGACGCGGGACACCCCCACCCGCAGCCCGACGGAGACGGCGACCGAGGCGATGCCCGTGACCGAAACGGAGCCCCCGGAGACGTCGACTCCGACGCAGGAGCCGACTCCGGAAGAGCGGACACCGACTCCCACGGAACCACCCGGACCAACCCTGCCTTCGAATCCCGCGGCGTTACTTCAGATCGACTCCGAGTCGATCTCGACGAGTACGTCGACGATCTCCGGCACACTCACGAACCCGTACCTGTTCGAAGTCCACAACGGCGAGGTCACGCTCGAACCGCCGAACGACGACTGGTCGATCGAGGCTGCATCCGGGACCGCGTTCGACTCGCTTGCCGCACAGGATTCCCAGGACGTCGAATGGTCCGTCACGATCCCCGATTCCGCCGGCGGCGAGTACGAGCTAACCGCCTCGATCACGTATTCCACGACGACGGACTCGGCGGAGGTCGTCGCCACCTACCCGATCACAGTCGGAACGCTTGGTCCCACCACCCTGGAGCCACCCCTCGGGATAGACTGTGGCGGGGTACTCACGTCCGAAACCGTCAGCATCGGCGACGCCACGTTCGTTCCGGGCTCCGGGTTCACGGGTGGCCTCTCGCTCGGCGGCACGAACCCCATCTCCGAGGACGGGCGGTGGTGGACGAGCTACGAGAATCTCACGATCGACCCCGTCCCGAGCGCGGAGATCAACGAGGCGGACACGAGCATCTCCTACACGGACGACGACTCGCTGTACTGGACCGAACACTGGGGGGAGGGGGACCTCTCCTACGCCTTCTCGCTGGCGTCGGGCACCTACGAGGTGACTCTGCACTTCGCGGAGGTGGTGTTCGAGTCCGAGGGCCAGCGCGTGTTCGAGGTCTCGATCGCCGGCGAGACCGTTCTCTCCGACTTCGACATCTACGCCGAGACGGGGTTCGCAACGGCGATGACGGAGTCCTTCGACGTTTCGGTGGGGGACGGCGACCTCACGATCTCGGCCACCGCGCAGGACGGCAAGCCGAAGCTCTCGGGCATCGGGATCCGGGAGGCGTAGCCACCGCGCGGGACGCCGACGCATCGGGGTGTCCCGCCCGGTGCTGTTTTCACCGCCGCCGTCCGAACATTAGACATGACGGTGTTCGGATTTCTGAGCGTGGCGCCGGTCCGGGAGGGAAGCATGGCCGAGGACGTCGCGGCGGCGGTGGACGCTCTGGAGGAGTTCCCCGTGGCCTACGAGACGACGCCGATGGGGACGGTGATCGAGGCCGAGGACGTCGGCGACCTGCTCGACGCGGTCGGGGCCGCCCACCGAGCGGTCGACGCCGACCGGGTCAGTACGTTCCTGAAAATCGACGACAAGCGAACGGTCGACCAGTCCGCCGGGGAGAAAGTCGACGACGTCGAGGCGGTGCTGGGCCGCGAGGCGAAGCGGGGACGGGGCGACGTGACTGCTGTAGACGAAGACGGGTCGGAGTGAGGCGGACCGTGGTGGACTCGGGGCATTCACATCGAGACACGAGCATCCGCGCGAGCGAAGCGAGCG
>CAYSJP010000305.1:0-2776 GCA_964431395.1 uncultured Halobacteriales archaeon | reverse complement strand
CTGTTCGTGCTCTCGAAGATGGAGCTCGCGGTGCACGCCGCGACGACGTTCCGGCCGGGGGTGCTCGCCGTGCTCGTGATCGGGACGCCCATCGTCGAGGGGCTGGTGACCGACCTGCTTCTGGCGCTCGCCGCACCGCTGGGCGGCCCGGACCGTCTCGTCGCCGCCGGGATGACGCCGGACGAGGCGCTCGCGCTCGCCGTCGTCAGCGTGCCGCTCGCGATCGCGAGCGCGTGGGCGATCGGGATCGCCTTCGGCGTGAACCAGTACTACGGGTTCCGGCTGGGCCGGCGCGGCGAGGAGCTGGTGTACGAGCGGGGGTTGCTCTCCTCGTTCAGCGGGACGATACCCCTCGGAAAGGTCCAGACGCTCACGGTCACGGAGAACGCCCTCCAGCGGGCGCTCGGATACGCCGGGCTCTCGGTCGACACCGCCGGCTACGCGGGCGGGGGCGGGCAGGGCGCCGGAAACCGGTCGGCGATCCCGCTGGCGGAGCGCGAGCGCGTCGTCACGCTGGTCGAACAGCTCGAGGGTGCCGATCTAAACGCGACGATAACGCGACCGCCGAAGCGCGCACGCGAGCGCTACGCCGTCAGGTACGGCCTCGTTCTGGTCGTCGTCCTCGTGGCCGCCTTCGCCGCCTCGCGGGTCTTCGGCGGGTTCTCACTGTGGTGGACCCCGGCGCTGCTGGCGCCGGCGATTCCGGTGCTCGCGCATCTCAAGTGGAAGCACCGCGGTTACGCACTAAACGAGGAGCACCTCCTCGTTCGGTCCGGGTTTCTTCGGCGGCGGACGCAGATCGTCCCGTACCACCGCCTCCAGACGATCACGCGCTCCCGGACGGTGTTCCAGCGGCGGCGGCGCCTGGCCCACCTGATCGCGGACACGGCGAGCGGCGGCATGTTGAACCGCGACCACCCCGTCGCGTACGACCAGCCCGACGACGACATGCGCGAACTCCGGAACCGGCTCAGGGACGGCCTCCAGGCGAGCCTCCGCGAGTAGCGAAAGGATCGTCCTCCGCTGCGGGTCGCCCCGGTCGTCACTCCGTTCGTTCGAGAGTATCGCCGACCCCCATGCGGAAGCGGCCGTCCCCTACCTGCCACAATGCCCAAGTGACCGAGGAGCCAGTTCCGTATCGTGTGCGCTTCACGCCCGGCGGTAGCGCTCGCGGCCGCCCTGCTCGTGCTCACCGCGGGGTGTGCCGGCCTCGCGACCCCGGGTGCGGACGGAGCGACCGACTCCCCTACAGCCGAGACACCGGCGGACGGATCCCCGAGGTCCGACTCCACGGCAGCCGCGTCCCCGACTCCCACGCCGGCGGAGGGGTCTCCGACCGCGACGGGTGTCCCCGACAGCGATAGCGACGGGCTGAGTGACGGTAACGAGACGGGCGAGTACGGCACCGATCCGACCGACCCCGATACGGACGGTGACGGACTGGCCGACGGCGTCGAGGTAGCTGCGCCCGACGACACCGGGGTGACTGCTCCCGAAGGCGCCGACCCGCTCCGGATGGACGTGTTCGTCGAACTCGACTACATGGCGGAGGCGGAGCCACCCCCGGAAGCCATCGCGCTAGTGACTGAGGCCTACGCGGACGCGCCGGTCGAGAACCCGGACGGATCGACCGGGATCTCCCTCCACGTGACCGTCGACGACCGCATCCCGACCGACGACCGGACCGAGTGGGCCGAGATGGACGGACTGATGACCGAGCACTTCGACCGTGAGGGGATGGGGTACCGGTACGCCGTCGCGGTCCTCGACGTCCGGGCGAACGGGACGGACGCCGCGGGGGCGGCTGTCTCGGGTGCCGAAAACGGGCAGTTCATGTTCGAGTCCGTTCCCGAAGGGGAGACGAACGCGACGCGGCGGACCGCCAGCGTGTTCATGCACGAACTGGGCCACTCCGTCGGGATCGCCTCCGGGACGTTCGAGGGCGTCGACTCCGAGGCGGTCTGGTACGCGCTGTACCAGAGCGTCATGAACTACAACGCGCCCGCCGACGCCGTCCGGTACAGCGACCGCGACTGGGAGTTCGTCGCGGAGAACATGTACACGCCCCCGGTCGTCGGGGCGGTCGGGAACGGAACCAGCGGCGACGGCTGATCGGACGGAGGACTGGACGAGGGGTACGGGAACCACATCGGAGATTTTTACGCGCCGGCCGTCGAACTCCGGGACATGGTGGACTACCGCACCGAGTCAGACAGCCTCGGCGAGATGGAGGTCCCGGCGGACGCCTACTGGGGGGCACAGACCCAGCGCGCGGTCGAGAACTTCCCGATGAGCGGGGACCGCTTCGGCCGGCGGTTCGTCCGCGCGATCGGGATCGTCAAACGGTCCTCGGCGCGGGCTAACGCCGACCTCGGGCTGATCCCCGCCGACACCGCGGACGCGATCATCGAGGCCGCAACGGAGGTGATCGCGGGCGACCACGACGACCAGTTCGTGGTCGACGTGTTCCAGACCGGGTCGGGCACCTCGACGAACATGAACGCCAACGAGGTGATCGCCAACCGCGCCTCCGAGATCGTGGGCGAGGCGGTCGGCTCGAAAGCCGTTCACCCCAACGACGACGTGAACTACGGCCAGTCCAGCAACGACGTGATCCCGACCGCGATGCACGTCGCCGCCCTGGAGGCCGTCGAGAACGACGTGCTCCCGGCGCTCGAGACGCTGCGCGAGGAACTCGCGGCGAAGGAGGAGGCGTTCGACGACGTGGTGAAGACGGGCCGGACCCACCTCCAAGACGCCACGCCGATCACGCTCG
>CAYSJP010000304.1:0-2781 GCA_964431395.1 uncultured Halobacteriales archaeon | reverse complement strand
GTCCGCTCCTCGAGTCCGTCGATCGTTTCGGCGCGGGACTCGCCCGCCTCACGGAGGTCCGAGAGGTCCTCCCGGAGCGTCTCGGTGTCCTCCCGGAGGTCGCCAACGTCCGCGGCCAGGGCCGGCACCCGTTCCTCGCCGAGGTCCTCTATGGCGGCCTCGAGCTCGTCGACGGTCGCCTCGAGCGACTCGACCGCCTCCTCGCGGGCGCCCAGGCGGTCGAAGAGCTCCGAAACGGCTCCGCCCCCGACGGACGAGTCGGCGTCCGAACCGCCGCCGACGGACGAGTCGGTGTCCGGACTGCTGGTCGCGTCCCCGGGTGGGGCGCCAGCGTCCGAGAGGGCCGACTCCCCGTCCCCGACCGTCGGGTCGGGGTCCGGCGATCCGGCCGCGTCGTCGGCACCGGGGACCCATTCGACGCCTTCCTCGTCCGTGACGCCCGACTCGGCCGCCACGAGCGCACCCCGGACGGCCGAGGCCGCCGGCTCCGAGACTGATCGCGCGTCGCTGATCGAGACCGGGAGATCCGAGGCGTCGAACCGCCCGGCGGCGAGCGAATCGAGACCGTCGACGGCCGCTCCCCGCCCACCCAGGACGAGCGGTACTGACACCCCGTCGGGGATCTCGGCGTCGCCGGCGGCGCCCTCGACGGCGCCCACGAGGTCGGTCAGTAGTTCGTCGAACGCTGCTCCGAGCGCCCTCATCACCGGGTCGTCGCCGTCGGGCGACAGTCTAATTCCGGACTCCCGCGCGGACCGGATCTCCGAACGCTGCTGGCCGAGGTCGTCCGCCGCTCGCTCGTCGACCCGGGCGTGACCCCGGGGCAAGGAGAGTGCGAGCACCGGAACCCCGTAGTAGGCCAGACAGACGCTCGTCGTCCCCTCGCGCACGCAGACCCCCAGGCCCGTATAGTTGCCCTCGGAGAGTTCGTCGTAGATGACCGCCAGGCCGTCGGTCACCGGGACGGGGTCGTAGCCGGCAGCGGAGACGGCCTCCTCGACGAGTCGGCGGTGGGTCAGCGCGCGATCGTCCGGCTCCGGCCTGCCGGGGACGGTGACGGCACAGCGCTCGCCGTCCGACGCCGTCCCGAGCGTCTCGGTTACGAGCGCCGCGAGCACGGCCGGGGTGTACGGCGCGTCGGTCAGGAAGCCGTCCACGACGAGACGATCGACCGTGTCGTCGGCGTTCTCGGCGAGCGCGATGGCATCCGTTCCGAGAACGCGGTGCGTCCCGGCGTCCGGCACCGACAGCGCCTCTTCCGGGACGTTGCCCGGTTGGGTCCGGAGGCTCACCGCCGGCACCTCGCTGATTTCCGGATCGGTTGCGGCGCCACGAGCGCCACTGACGCTGTGCCATCCGACGTCGAAGGCGGCTACCATCGATCCCCGATAGACGGGCGGGCGGCTTGGTAGTTTCCCCCGATGGGGGTCGAGCGCCCGTCCGTGGACACGGTGACGCTTCGCCCGCCGGCAACCGATTCCCATTTAGTCCCGGCAGCAAATATGCCCGATATGGAACGGTTCGCCCCCGTCTCCGACCAGTACGATCCCGGCGCGGTCGAGGACCGAACGTTCGACCACTGGGAGGAGACCGACGCCTACGAGAGGACCGTCGAGCACCGCTCGGACGGCGAGGAGTACTTCTTCGTCGACGGCCCGCCCTACACCTCCGGGTCGGCCCACATGGGGACGACCTGGAACAAGACGCTGAAGGACTGCTACATCCGGTATCTCCGCATGCGGGGCTACGACGTCACCGACCGCCCCGGCTACGACATGCACGGCTTGCCCATCGAGACGAAAGTCGAGGAGCGCCTCGGTTTCGAGAACAAGAAGGACATCGAGGCGTTCGGCGAGGACGCGTTCATCGAGGAGTGCAAGGCCTACGCCGAGGAGCAACTCGAGGGGCTCCAGGCGGACTTCCGGGACTTCGGCGTCTGGATGGACTGGGACGATCCGTACAGAACTGTGAATCCCGAGTACATGGAGGCGGCGTGGTGGGGGTTCGCGCAGGCCCACGAGCGCGGCCTCGTCGAGCAGGGGATGCGCAGCATCAACCAGTGCCCCCGGTGTGAGACCGCCATCGCCAACAACGAGGTCGAGTACCACGACGTCGAGAAGCCCTCGATCTACGTCCGCTTTCCCCTCGCGGATCGGGAGGGGAGCCTCGTCATCTGGACGACGACCCCCTGGACGATCGTCGCCAACACCTTCGTCGCGGTCGACGGCGACCTGGAGTACGTCGGCGTCGACGCCGAGAACGACGGTGAGACCCACAGGCTGTACGTCGCCGCCGACTGCGTCGAGGAGGTGCTCAAGGCGGGTCGCTACGAGGATTACGAGATCGTCGAGGAGCTGACGGGCGAGGACCTCGTCGGCTGGACGTACGATCACCCTCTCGCCGAGGAGGTGCCCGACCACGCCAGTGGCGAAGGGTCCGGACAGGTGTACACCGCCGATTACGTCGAGGCCGACCGGACCGGACTCGTGCACTCCGCGCCCGGCCACGGCGAGGAGGACTTCGAGCGCGGCCAGGAACTCGGCCTCGAGACGTTCTGCCCCGTGGGCCCGGACGGCGTCTTCGAAACGACGGCGGGGGAGTACGCCGGCTCCCTCGTCCGCGAGGCCAACGACGACGTCATCGCGGATCTCGACGACCGTGGCCTCCTGCTGGCCAGTGAGGACGGCCACGAAGTTCGGGAAGGACAGTGCTGGCGGTGTGACACCGACATCGTCCGGATCGTCACCGACCAGTGGTTCATCACGATCACCGACATCAAGG
>CAYSJP010000303.1:0-2806 GCA_964431395.1 uncultured Halobacteriales archaeon | reverse complement strand
GACTGCGGTTGCTCCAGATGATGGAGAACGCCGGGCGGGCGCTCGCGTGGCACGTTCGCGACGTCCGCGGGGAAGCGGGTGACGTGCTCGTCGTCGCCGGGAACGGGGGCAACGGCGGCGGTGGAATGGCCTGCGCGCGCCATCTCGCGAACCGTGACGTCCCGGTCCGGATCCTGCTCGACGGGTCGCCCGATGCGTTGACGGGCGCGGCAGCCCACCAGTTCGGCATCCTGGCCGAGATGGGCGTCCCACACGCGACGGACCTCGCCGACACCGACCTCCGTCCCGGATCGGCGGCATCGACCGTCGTGGTGGACGCGCTCATCGGCTACGGGTTGAGTGGTGAAGTCCGGTCCCCGGCCCGGGAGTACGTCGAGGCGACGAACGACGCGCCGGGGCCAGTCGTCTCCCTCGACGTCCCTTCCGGCCTGGACGCCACGACCGGGGAGGCCCTGGGGAACGCGGTCCGGCCGGACCGGACGGTCACCCTCGCGCTCCCGAAGACCGGTCTCGATGCGGCCCCGGGAGCGCTGTATCTCGCGGACATCGGGATCCCGGAGACGGTGTACGATCGACTCGACATCGCCTACGAGAGTCCGTTCGGAACGCAAGACTGGATCGCTCTTGAACGCTGCTAACCGACGAGAGCAGTCATGCTGTCAGCTGTACGTCCGTGACGAATTTCGCCACCCCGGGGTGGCGAACGTCCGCACGAAGGGATGGCTCGGCGGATGTGTGACCCAGTTTCACGCCCGCGTCGTCGTTTAGTACACATCCCGTGTTTGATAACACGGAACAATGACATCAGTCATCGCCGGCCTGGCGGGTGGACTCGCTGCAACGATCGTCATGACCGTCTTGATGAGGGTGATGGGTGACGGCGGGCCGCCACCGACCGCCGCACTGGTCTCGACGTTCGTGGGTGGTGAGCCCGGAGACCACGCGATGGCGGGGATGGTGCTACACCTGGTCTACGGCATCGTCGCCGGGACTGTCTTCGCCGTCGGGGCGCCCATGGTCGGGGTCGAGTTCGAATCGGTCGCCGTCGCCGTCGGGCTCGGACTCCTCTACGGCGTCGTCCTGATGATCGGCGGGATGGTGTTCTGGATGCGGGCGGTGATCGGCATGGAACCCGACCGGGACATGATGATGACGTTCGGAACGGTTCACGTCGTCTACGGGCTCGTCCTGGGAGCGTTCCTGTGGGCCGGGCCCCTCGCCTGACGATGACCGTTCTCGTCTCGTATCGGTGAGCGCCACCTCCGGTGACGGCGATCAGGAGGACACAGTGAGAGCCGAGATTATCATACTGTCGGCTACGACGCCGTGGAAAATCCCGCCACGTTGATGCGGCGAGCGAATCCCGCCCCTCCCGTCGGGTGTCGTCAAACGGGGTCCGAGTCGGTAAGCACTTCCACCAGCGCCGGGCCATCGTGCCGGATCGCCCCCGAGAGCGCCGGCGCCAGTTCCTCTTTTGACTCGACCCGTTTCCCGACCGCGCCGCAGTTCTCCGCGAACGCCGCGAAGTCGGGGTTCACGAGGTCGGTCTCCCAGACGTCCCAGCCGCCGTCGCGCTGTTCCTTGGAGATCTTCCCGAACTCGTCGTCGTTGAGCAGGACGTGGGTCACGTCCATGTCGTACTTCACGAGGGTCGTCAGCTCGCCCATGTACTGGCCGAACCCGCCGTCCGAGGAGACCGAGACCACCTTGCGGCCGGCCCAGGGTGTGTCCTCCTCGCGCGTAGCGGCCCACGCCCCCAGCGCGGCGGGCAGGGCATAGCCGATCGATCCGAGGTAGCCCGACATGAGAAACGACTGGCCCTCCGCCTCGAAGTACCGCCCGAACGCGTAGGTGTTGTTACCGACGTCCAGGGGCACGATGGCGTCGTCGGGGACGAGTTCGGACATGGCCTCGAAGACGGTCGCGTAGTTGAGCCCCCGCTCGGCTGGCTCGCCCCGGCGGGTCGCTTTCTCCTCGCGCCACATCTCCCAGCGCTCGGCGAGTTCGTCGCGCTGGCTCTCCGCCGCGATGGACTCCACCTCGAGGCGGTCGTGGAGGCGATCGACCGTCACGCCGATCTCGCCGAGCATGGGGACGTCGACGCCGTGGAACTTCCCGAGGGTCCGGGGGTCCCGGTCGACGTGGATGATCGGCTTGTACTCGGCGATCCCGGTGTGATTCGAGAAGCTCGCCCCGAACACGACCATCAGATCCGACTCGTTCATGAAGTGGCTCGCGATGGGGGTGCCGCTCCGACCGAGCACGCCGCCGGCGAGCGGGTGTGAATCGGGGATCTGGCCTTTCCCCTTGAACGTCGTGAGGACGGGACAGTCCAGCCGCTCGGCGAGGTCGACGACGCCGTCCATGGAGAAGCGCGCGCCGTGGCCGGCCACGATGACGGGGCGCTCGGCGTTCGCCAGCAGCCCGATCGCGTCGTCGACGTCCCCGGCGGGCGGCGCAATCGCACGGTTGGCGAGACGCCCCTCGGGGTCGCCCGCACCGACGCCCTCCGCGAGCTGGGTCTGAATGTCGTCCGGAAAGATCAGGTGGGAGACGCCGTCCTCCAGGATGGCGGTCTTCGCGGCTCGCGTCGCGAGTTCGGCGTGCTGGCTGTCCGGGAGGACGGTGGCCTCGAACTCCGCGACGTCGCCGTAAGCGGCCTCGAGGTCGACCTCCTGGAAGAAGTGGGTGTCCAGCACCTGTGACTCGACCTGACCGGTCAGGGCAATGGCGGGTGCACCCCCGAGATTGGCGTCCCAGAGCCCGGTGAGCATGTTCGTCGCGCCGGGGCCGGCGATGGAGAAGC
>CAYSJP010000302.1:0-2806 GCA_964431395.1 uncultured Halobacteriales archaeon | reverse complement strand
CGGTCAGCAGGCTTTTTTCCGGTGAGCGACAATCCGGGGCCATGACCGATCCCGTCGATGAGAAACTGGCCGCGATGCGGGCGGACCTGGCGGAGCGTGACGGCGTCGTGATCGCCTTCTCGGGCGGCGTGGACTCGAGCGTCGTCGCCGCCGTCGCCCACGACGCCCTCGGTGCGGACGCCGTCGCCTGTACCGCCAGAAGCGAGACGCTGCCGGAGGCGGAACTCGAGGACGCCACACGCGTCGCGGAGGAGATCGGGATCAGCCACGAGATCGTCACGTTCTCGGAACTCGACGACCCGGCGTTCGTCCAAAACGACGGCGATCGGTGTTATCACTGCCGGTCGATGCGGCTGGGGCGGATGTTCGAGGCGGCCCGCGATCTGGGCATCGAGACGGTGTGTGACGGAACCAACGCCGGTGATCCCGGGGAGGGCCACCGTCCGGGCCTGCAGGCCGTCGAGGAACTCGACGCCTACTCGCCGCTTCTCGTCCACGACATCGACAAGGAGGAGGTCAGGGAGATCGCAACGCGGTACGACCTCTCGGTCGCCGACAAGCCCTCGATGGCGTGTCTCTCCTCGCGCATCCCGACGGGGATCGAGGTGACCGAGGAACGGCTCTCACGCATCGAGAAGGCCGAACGCCTGCTGCGGACGTGGGGGTTCTCGCAGTTCCGCGTGCGCGACCACGACGGCCTCGCCCGGATCGAGGTCGCCCCCGACGAACTGGAGGCGGCGCTGTCCCCGGAGTTCGCACGGGCGGCCCGGGAGCACCTCTCCGATATGGGCTTTGAGCACGTCACCCTGGACCTGCACGGCTACCGGACCGGGAGCGTCAGTCCGGACGCGACGGACGGGGGAGAAGCCGCCGACTCCGCCGACGTTCTGGGCGCCGAGTACCCCACCGGCGACGACTGAACTTTCTCAACGCTTTTGCTCGCTCCCCACGAGGGGACACACATGAGCGAGGACTTCGACCGCGAGGCGGAAAAGAAACGGCTCCGCGAGAAGTTAGCGGACGACCAGGAGTCACGAGAGGCGACCGAACACATGAGCGACCTGCTCCTGAAGGGGGCGACGATGACCAACGCCCACTGTGACGCGTGTGGCGACCCCATCTTCCGGTACGACGGCCAGGAGTTCTGCCCGACCTGCGGCGAGACGGTCGACGACGAGGGATCGGCGTCCCCGGAGTCGGAGGGTGTGGCGACCGGCGAGGGGGCGGACTCTCCGGAGTCGGAGGGTGTGGCGACCGGCGAGGATGCGAGAGGGCTCGACGAGAGCGAGCGATCGGCCGGGAGGGCGGCGTCTCAGGTGTCTCCGGGCAGTGGACCCGCCGGTCAGGGAGCGAGCCCGACGCCGGATACCGGCGCCCGCGAGCAGCCCCCGGGAGGCACCCTCGGCGAGGCACGCGCGTCGCTCGTGCGAACGCTGTCCGATCTCGCGGCGCGTGCGGAGGCCGCCGAGGACGTCCGGCGCACCCGGGACCTGCTCGCGGCCGCCCGCGAAGCCGGCGAGGCACTCGCGGCGCTCGACCGGGCGGACCGGTAGGCACGTCCCGTCGACCGATCGGGGCGAAAACGATACCCGGCGGGGCCGCGAACGCCGTCACATGGGCCTGTCAGACCTCGGGTCGCGGGAAGGCTGGCGCGTCGAGGAGTTCGCCGCCCGCGTCCACTACCACGGGGAGGGGGATCGTTACAGCGTCGAGTACTACGGACCCTCCGACTGCGTGCTGTACTGGCGGGTGAAGGGTGACGGCGAGACGGCGGTACCGGTCGCCCGCGACACCGTCCCGACGCCGCTCCGGGAACGTATCCGGCAGGACCTGGGCGAGTCGGGGATCGATCCCGGAGTGGAAAACCGGTCGCTGTAGGTCGTTCCGGAGGGTGGCCTCGAAACCAGGGGATTCACGCGTCGGGGTCGTGATCCTGACCGATCGCGGCCCGAACGACCTTCCCGATTCCAGAACCGTGTCGATGCTGCTGGGGGCGGCCCCGATGCACGGGGTCAGCGCCGGGTTGGCCGAGTCCGCGAGCGAGACCCGGTGGGGCCCCGAAGCCGTCCTGTCGTTGCTCCATCTCGCCGTCGTCGCGAGCACGCTCGGCTTTCTGATCTGCTTCGACCTCCTGGATCGGCTGCGGGCGGTCGATACGGGAATTGCCTACACTGGTCATTATCAGTCTCGCTGGACGAACGTAACCGGACACGGTGACTTCAGCATGATCTCCTGCGCCGTTGACCCGAAAACGGCCTTCCCTGCCGGCGAACGCCTCCGGCCGCCCACGATGACCAAGTCGACATCGAGCTCGTCGATGAGTGCGAGGGTAACCTCGCCCTGTGAGTCATCGTCGCTTAACCGCCCGTGCCAGGTGAACTCGACGCCGGCTTCTTCCATGGCGTCGCCCAACTCGCGGATCGTGATGTATCGCTTTGCGACCGCGTCCGGGGTCACCTCGCTCGTGACCTCGAAGTCCAGCTTCGACCGCACATCCTCGTACTCGGAGTTCGTGAACACGTGTGCTAGCGCCACCTTCGCACCCGCGGGTCCGGCGATGTCGGTGGCCGTCTCCGCGAGTGAATCGATGCGTTCCCTATCCCCTTCCCCGACCGCCACGAGCACGGTTTCCAGGCTCATATGATGAGCCGTTCGTGTTCCAGGAACAAAAAACTCCACAATAATTAGTCTTATTTTGAGGTATCTTCTCCGTCAGTCGGCGATTTCCGGAGCCCCGGCCACGGCGTTCGCTCCTCTGGAATTATATACTGTCGGACAAAACGTTTGATAATCTCCGCCGGGGACT
>CAYSJP010000301.1:0-2808 GCA_964431395.1 uncultured Halobacteriales archaeon | reverse complement strand
GGCGGTCCCCGCCGGGCGCGCGGACGACGCGTGTCAGGCCAGCTCGCGGACGACCTGCGCCACCGACGTCGCGTCCGGCCCGGTGACGTACACGATCGGTTCGATCCCGTACCCGCCGGTGTGGTAGAGCACGTCCGCGTCCGGCGCTTCCGCGAGCGCCCGATCGATCGCCGTCGCCAGGTCGTCGTACTCCGCGTCGAACTGTGCCGCCGCGTGGCCTGCCTCCTCCAGCCGGTCGACGATCGCGTCGTCGTAGCGGACGTTCATCGCCGCCCGCACGTCGCTTCCGGCCGCCCGCGCCGCGAGTAGCACCGACGCGACGTGTTCGGAGGCACCGAGTTCCGGCTCGGCGGGCACGGCGAGTTGTCCCTTCACCTCGAACAGCCGCCCGGGAACGCCGGCGACGTCCTCGATGTCCCGCGCCTCCGGGAGACACTCCACGAGATTCGATCCGACGGCGGGGACGAGAGCCGCGACGCCGCCCGCGCGCTCGAGCGTTCGGAGCCCCCGCCGGACGGAGGCGAGCACCCGCTCGCTCGTGCGCAGTTCGCTGTCGGGATCGTGGATCGCGAACTCCCGACCGCTCGCCTCCAGTTCCGGCATCGCCTCCTCGTGGAGGGTCGCGAGCAGGTCGCCCCGCTCCAGCCGGCGGATCAGCACCTCGATCTCCGCCAGCGCGCCGACCCGCGAGAGGTCACCCCTCGCTAACCCCGTCGCTATCTCCTCGACGAGATCCCGGACGCGCTCGTCCCCCAGAACGCGCTCGTTGCGCTCGACGTCGCCGTGGACGTACTTCGAGACCGCGCTCTGGCTGACGCCGATCGCCTCCGCGACCTCGTTTTGGGTCAATCCGCGCTCCCTGAGCGCCTCCGCGAGCATCGAGCGCACCGTCGGCAGGAACTCCTCGACGACGACCTCCTCGATGAACCTCATCGTGACCCCTCCGGCCGGCGGCCGTCCGGCCTCATTGGTCGCCGCCGAACTCCCGGTCGCCGCCGATCTTCGAGGCCTGCGGCCCGGACTGGTCCTGGTACTTCGAGCCCCGATCGGTGCCGTAGGGGCGCTCCGCCGGCGAGGTGAGTTCGGTGAACGTGAGCTGTGAGATGCGCATTCCCGGCGAGAGCGCGACCGGCGCGGTCCCGAGATTCGAGAGTTCGAGCGTTATCTGCCCCCGGTACCCGGGATCACACAGTCCGGCGGTGTTGGAGAGGAAGATTCCGCCGCGCCCGCCGAGAAAGTTCTCGATCGCTGCTCCCCCCGGCTGGACCTCCAAGTCGTAGGTCGGCTCGACCCGATCCGTCTCCTCGACGGACCCGACACGCTCGAAGCGGACGCCACCCTCGAGGATCGCATCGAGACGAGAGGTGTCGACGCCCGCCGCGGCGTAGGCGTCGCGGAACCGCCCCAACGTCTCCCGTTTCACCGTTCGGTGCTCCTCGTTTTCGACGTTCGAGACGCTCGACGCCGAGGAGTACCCCATCGCCTCGGCGGCGTCTTGCATCCGCATACCTGCCTCGGTTCGCAGCCTCGTGAGGAGTTCGCTCGGAATCGGAACGTACTGGCCGCGCTTGTGTCGTTCCCCGCTCACGTCCACGGACCACATCTCCCCGTCCCAGTTGACGTCGCTCATCGGGATGTGCTGTTCGCGCTCGCGGCTGTACGTCGAACTCAATTTCCCGAGGCGCGCGGCGAGGTACATGACCCTGTTCGCCAGATCCTCGTTCCCGGTGTAGAGCGTGTCCCGCTCATCCCGGCGGCACCCGTCGCCGTCGAGCATCCCCTCGAGCAACCCCTCGATCGCCGGACGCGGCCAGTCGAACGCCTCCCCCGGAACGGTCTTGTCCGATCCCGATCCCGCGAGGCCCCGTACGATCTTCGACCACAGTGCCGAACAGACGGTGAGCTTCGTGATTCGGTCGTTCTCGTGCCACGAGAGGCTCGCATCGTATCTCTCGAAGAACGACGCGAACCGGTCCAGATACGCCCCGTCCGTGTTCGAGACCTGTATCTGCTTGCGCCGTGCGGACCCCTCGGCGACGTAGAACCCGACGACCCAGCCGAATTCACGGGTAACCGGAAGCTCCCGCGGGAGTCGGTAGGCGCTCTGCTTGAACGCAACCTCCACGCGTTCGGGCGTCGACAGCTTCGGGACGGCCTCCATGGGAGCGCTGTCGTTCGCCTCGTAGTGGCCCATCGCCCCGTCCGGGACCACCTCCGGATCGACGTCTCCGATGCCGTCAGACGCATAGAGGGTCGTCTCCACCGGCTCGACGTGATCGAGAACGTCGACCGATCGCCGCTCGCTCGCCGATCCGGGGAGTTCTTTCGGGACCATCACGAGGGTACCCTCGGCGTCCTCGCTTGGAATCCGCGTCACGCCGCCGTGCTCGTCCAGCGTAAACAGATTGTGGTCCCTCGTCACGTGGACCCGACTGCCCGATTCCAGCGTCACGCGGTAGATGCGCTTCGTCGGGTTCGTGATATGGTCGGTCACCCTGTGGGTGCTCACCTCAAGCGTTCGCGGGTCGAAGGCGACCGCCCACGCCGGTCGCTCGTGTTCGACCACGTCGCCGATCTCGTAGAACCCGTACCCCTCCGCCGGCGTCCACAGGAACACTTCTTCGTCGTAGGGCAGCGAGGCGTGCACCACCACGGCGAGTCGTCCGAGCGAGGATCGCCCCTCGACGTGTGCGATCAGGTCCGGCGGCACCTCGACGCGCTCTTTCGTCGTTCCCAGCACGAAGTCACCCGGATGCAGGATGAAGTCCTCGCCGTCCTCGACGACCGTCTCGGTGATGTACTCCTCGA
>CAYSJP010000300.1:0-2811 GCA_964431395.1 uncultured Halobacteriales archaeon | reverse complement strand
GTCGTCGTCAGCCGCCTCCCGGTCGGCGTCGTCCCCGGCGGCGCCGCCGCCCGGTTCGACGGCGTCGATGCGGCGCTGGATGGCTTCCTTGGCCGTTTTGCGGTCCTTTCCCGACTCCTCGGCCTCCAGGGCTGCCCGCAGGCCCTCGACGTCCTCGACGTCCTCGATCGCGGCTTTCAGTTCGTCGACCGTGTGCTCGCTCGGGTCGATTCGCATTGTCAGTCACCCGCCGCCCGTGTACCGGCGGCGTACGGTTGGATCTCCTCGAACACCCGTTCCATCCCCTCGGGGTCGGTGGCGTCGATCTCGGTCGCCTCGCGCTCGGAGGGGGCCTTCGGGATCGGGTCGACGCCCTCGACGATCGTCGGCGAGCCGTCGAGGCCGATGTAGTCGGGGTCGAGGTTGAGCGCCTCGTGGTCCCAGACCGTCACGGCCTCATCGAGGTCGATCTCCGCGGCGCGCTTTTCGGTCTCCGCGCGGAGTTCCTTGTGCCGGAGCCGGTGGGACGCCTTCCGGTAGGTCGGTTCGAACTCCGGGTCGGTGACGACGAAACACGGCAGCTCCGCCTCGACCGTCTCGATCTCCTCGACGTCGCCCTCGACGAGGCGCTTCGCGCGGAGGGTGCGCTCCTCCCGGTCGACCTCCATCGCGATGACGTGGGTGATCGTCGGCCACCCCAGGCACCAGGCGGTCTGGGGCCCGGTGTGGCCGGTCTCGCCGTCCGCGGTTTTGAACCCCGCGAACACGATGTCGGGCTCCGGCTCCAGCCGGTCGAGGCCGGCGTGCAGCGTCATCGCGGTCGCCCAGGTGTCGGCCGCGCCCATCTCCCGGTCCGACAGGAGGTACAGGTCGTCGGCGTACACCGACTCCATGCCCCCTTTCAGGACCTCCTTGTACCCCGGCGGACCCATGCTCATCAGGCTCACCGTACCGCCCTGGCGGACCTTCGTCTGGAGGGCGGCCTGCAGTCCGAACTCGTCGTTCGGGTTCATCACCGTCGGCGTCTTCCCGCGTTCGAGGTGGCCCTCCTCGTCGAAGGACACCTGCCCCTCACGAAAGTCGGGGACGCCTTTCGTTAGCGTGACGAGATGCATGCTATCGGTTCCCATTGGACGATCGGAGCTTTCTAGCGAGAACACTTGACTCATGCGAATCCCCGCCGGGGGCGTTACTTCTTACCGTCTACGGGGCGAACGGGCGGTGATGAACGACGACGATCCGATGCTCTACCCGAACGCGGGGGACGACGACGGCGCGTCCGGGGGGGTGGTCCGGCGTCGGGTGCTCGCGGCCGGCGCCCTCGTGGGATCCATCGGGGCGGCCGGCTGTGCCGGTGGCGACGACGGTGACGACACTACCGACGGCGGCGGATCCGCCGGGAAAGCCACCGTGTTCGTGTTCAACACCGACGACGGCACCGTGAGCCTCCTCGACCCCGCGCGCGACGAACTCGTCGAGACGCGGGCGGTCGGTCTCTCCTCGTCGTTCCCGTCGAACCAGTACACGCCGGAGCTGGCCGACGCTCCGGACGAGTCGTTGTGGCTCAACGTCGGCCGCGGCGTTCGGAGCCTCTCCGTCGGGTCGCTGTCGGAGACGGCGTCGGTCGAGACCGACTCCGGCGCCAACTGGCTCGAGCGGACCCCCGAGGGTGACCACGTCGTCGTTAGCGCCCGGGAGCCCGCCCACCGGCAGTTCCGGATCGACGCCGACCCCGGCTCGGAGGGCTTCGGCGACGTGACCGCCGAGATCGACCGCCGGCCGGAGGGCGGCCGGGGCGACAACGACGGCCCCGGGCCGTGTGACGTCACGATCCACCCCGACGGGGCGTACGCCTACGTCCCCGACCTGTTCGGCGACACGCTGACCGTTCTCGCGGTCGACCCCTTCGGGATCGAGACCCAAATCGACGTGGAGCCGGTCGGGGAGGGCCCGGCACGGCCGTGGATGGGGACCGTCTCCTCCGACGGCGAGACGCTGCTCGTCGAGCACAACGAGGGCGATACGGGCACCGAGAGCGTCTGGGACGTGAGCGATCCGGCGAACCCCCGGGAGACGGCGCGGCTGACGGCGGCGGACGGACTCGGGGAGCGCCCGCTGACCAGCGAGATCGACCCCGACTCGGAGACGGGCTACGTGTTCACCCCGGGGTCGAACGACGTGAGCGTGATCGATCTCGGAGCCGGGACGGTGACCGACCGGCTCGACCTGGGCGGGTCGGCGTTCGTCGGGACGTGGAACCCCGCACACACGAAGCTGTACGTCCCGGTGCAGACGAACGACGAGGTGGCCGTGGTCGACCACGGACGGGGCGAGGTCGTCGAGCGGATCGCGGTCGGGCCGGCTCCCTACGGGGCGACGTCGGCGCGGGCCCGTCCGCGGAGCACCCCGACGTCGGACCTCTCGCTAGCGATGGCCCGGCTCGGGATGACCGGGGAGACCGAGACGACCTACTGCATCGGGAACTGCGCGTGCGGCCACCGGCTGTAGAGCACGCACCCGAGCGTGGAGCGTTCACCCGCGAATCGCACCCGACACAGCACCTGATACCATTCAATACCATCTGATACCATTGAGAGGCAAAGAGTTAAGTAGTGGGGTAGCGTACGAAGAAGTGATGACAGACGACTCAGCCGACCCCGTGTGGCCGCCTGCCCTGATGGGCAAGGGGCTCCAGCAAGCCGGCGAGCAGGCCGTGGAGCAACAACAGGAGCTGGTCCGTCAGCTCCTGTCGGGCTCTCCCGGGGGAATGCCGGGCGCACAGCTCGGCGCGATGAGTCGCAGCATGGCGACGTTCAAGACGCGCGTCCAGAG
>CAYSJP010000299.1:0-2845 GCA_964431395.1 uncultured Halobacteriales archaeon | reverse complement strand
ACGAGATCGAGGAGCGCGCCGGCGACGGCGAGTGGGAGCGCCTGAAGTGGGCCGGACTGTACTCCCACGGCGTCCAGCGCGGGTACTTCATGATGCGGACGAAGGTGCCCGGCGGGAAACTCACCCCCGAGCAGGCGGAGGTGATCGGCGAGGTCGCCGCGGAGTACGCCACTGCCCCCGAGGAGCACGGCGGCGAGGAACAGAACGACGTCTGGGGCGACGCCTATCTCGACATCACCACGCGTCAGGACGTCCAGATGCACTGGATCAGGGTCGAGGACGTCCCCGACATCTGGGCGAAGTACGACGAGGTGGGCCTGACGACGATCCAGGGCTGTGGTGACTCCGCGCGGAACGTTCTGGGGTGTCCCGCCGCGGGCCTCTCCGATCACGAGTGTTTCGACGCACAGCCGGTGATCGAGGCCGTCTCGGACTTTTTCACCGAGAACCGGGAGTACGCCAACCTCCCCCGGAAGTACAAGATGACGGTCACGGGCTGCCGGGAGGACTGCGCGCAGTCCCAGATCAACGACGTGGGGCTGACGCCGGCGAAACGGGAGGCGGACGGGGAGCTCCGATACGGCTTCCACGCCCGGGTCGGCGGCGGCCTCTCGGATGGCCCGCGGATGGCCACCGACATGGACGTGTTCGTGCCTCCCGAAGACACCGTGGAGTTCTGCCGGGCCGTGGCCCAGGTGTTCAAGGAACTCGGCGACCGAAACAACCGCGGCGTCTGTCGGATGCGCTATCTGGTCGAGCAGATGGGCACCGAGAACTTCGAGGACGCCGTCCGGACCCGGTGTGAAGTCGACCTTCCCACCCGAGGGGAGGACCTCACCGAGGGGTACCGGGGCGACCACGTCGGCGTCCACGACCAGAAACAGGACGGCCTCCAGTACGCCGGATTCAACGTCATCTCCGGCCGGATGGGCGGCGAGGAGTTCGCCGAGGCCGCCCGCGCCGCGAAGGAGTACGGTACGGAGGACGCGTCGGTCCGGCTCGCGACCGAACAGAACTTCCTCGTTTCCCACGTCCCGGCGGAGAACATGGACGACTTTCTCGAGGAGCCGTTCGCCAGAAAGTACCAGCCCGATCCCGGCCCGTTCTCCCGGGGCGCGGTCGGCTGCACGGGGTCGGAGTTCTGCAACTACGGCATCATCGAGACGAAAAAGCGGGTCCGCCGGTGGGCGAAGACGCTGGACGAACGCATCGACACGCCCGACGACCTGGACGTCGTCCGCATGCACATGTCGGGCTGTTCGGCCTCCTGTGCCCAGCCACAGATCGCCGACATCGGCTTCCGCGGGGAGACCGTCCAGGTCGACGACCCCGAGAACACCACCGACGAGGAAGGCGATGACGGCGAGGCGTCGGAGACGCCTCGGGCAGACGGCGAAGCCGTCGACATCGTCGAGGGAATGGACTTCGGGCTGGGTGGCTCGCTCGGGGGCGACAACGAGTTCATCGACTGGGTCGAGACCGCGGTGCCGGCGGGCGCGGTCGTTCCCGCCCTCGAGGAACTGTTCGCGGCCTACGCCGAGGAGCGCGCCGAGGGCGAACGGTTCTACGAGTGGTGCCGCGAGGTCGAAAACGGCCGCCTGCGTTCGATCATGCAGTCGGCGGACGCTCCGGTCTCGAAGGGGGTGGCCCACGGTGACTGAGGACGGCGACGAGCGCACGGACCGTAACGCGACGGGCGCCGCCCGCGACGACCAGCCACAGCCGGGCGTCCCGGAGGTCCCCGAGGACGACGCGGCGAGCGTCCCGACGGCCCCGGGCGTGGGGATCGACCGCCCGGCGACCGAGTCGGGCACGGTCCCCGGTGACCAGGTCGGCCCGGTCGACGAGGAGTACGTCTACGACGACGGCGACGGCGGCGGCCGCGATGGCGTCCAGGACCACGGTCACGGCCACGACGACGGCTGTGGCTGCGGTGACGGGCACGACGGCGGAGATTCGGCGGGAGAGGCTGTGGCCGACGGCGTCCGCGAACCCGGCGGCTCGGGGGCTCACCGGCCGAAGGCCGATGGCGGATCGACCCCCGAGAACGTCACTCCGGAGGGCGAACTCACCGATCTGGAGTTCACCGAGCCCGCGGCGGACAAGAGCCAGGACCTCTACGAGACGCCGGCGGACATGCGGGTCCAGAAACCCGGCGAGGAGGACCTCGACCTCGACACGCCGTCCTACGAGATTCGCTCGAAGATGAACGACATCGACACCCCCGACGACAAGACCTGGTTCATGGAACTCGACGAGGCCGTCATCGAGGAGGGCCGGTGTATCCAGTGTGGGACCTGCGTCGCCGCCTGCCCCTCCGACTCGATCGGCATCGGCGAGGACGACCTCCCGAGACTCGTCAAGATGTGCACCGGGTGTTCGCTGTGCTGGGACTTCTGTCCCCGCGGGGGGCTGCGCTACGAGCGCCAGTGGAAGATCACCGGCGGCGACGACAACGTCTCCGGCGCGGGCGACCCCATCACCGAGTTCTCCGCCCGCGTCGAGGAGGGCTGGCGGGAGAACGCCCAGGACGGCGGCCTCGTCACCTCCGTCCTGATCCACCTGCTCGAGGCGGGGGAGATCGACGGCGCCCTGGTGGCGACGGAAAGCGACGACGAGCCCTGGAAGGCGGAGTCGTTCCTCGCGACCACGCCCGAGGAGCTGATCGCGAACGCGGGGTCGTGGTACAACCAGACGATGGCGCTCGGGAATCTGGACCTCAAGCAGTGGGAGGAGAAGGTACAGAAGGACTGGGAGGACGTCTCGCTGGCGCTCGTGGGTACACCCTGCGAGATCGAGGGGATCCGCGCCATCCAGGACTTCGACTGGGACTACGCCGCCCACG
>CAYSJP010000298.1:0-2853 GCA_964431395.1 uncultured Halobacteriales archaeon | reverse complement strand
TCGCCCGGAACCCGTTGGTGCAGTCGGTGATGTCGGTTTTGGCCATCGCGTTGATGAGCCAGGTGAACGCGCGAATGCCGCCCCGCCGGGCCAGGGAGTTGCCCGAGGCATCCTCGCCGCGATACCGCGATCCGAGCACGTAATCAGCCTCGTCGTTGACGATCGGCTCGACGAGATCCGAAAGCTGATCGGCGGGGTGCTGGCCGTCGGCGTCCATCGTGACGACGATCTCGGCACCGTGGCGGCGCGCGATCTCGAACCCGGTGTTGAGCGCGCCGCCCTGGCCCTGGTTGATCGGATGTTCGACGACGACGGCGTCGTGTTCGCGGGCGATCCGCGTCGTCCGATCCTCCGACCCGTCCGAGACGACGACGGCCCGAACCGCCCGCCCGCGCACCGTCTCCGGGAGTGACGCGAGGACGCCGCCGATCGTCCCGGACTCGTTGTACGCCGGGATCACGACGTACAGCGACTCCTGTGGTGCGTCCTCCTCCAGCGAGGCCCGCTGAACGGTCAAGCTGCGGGTGAGATCGCTCACCGTCGCCCGGTTGTCGTTAATCGACGAGACGACGTACAGGAGGAGGAACACGAAGACGACGTTGACCGCGATCTGGACCGCACGGAACGTCTCGCTCACGTTCAGGAGGTCCGCGAAGACGACGAAGGCGTCGGGGAGGACGCCCACCGAGAGGAGACCGAGCGCGATCAACACGGCGATCCCCAGTTCGGTCCGCGAGAATGTCGTCCGGTACCGCTCGAACCCCCAGAGGAGGACCGCGAGCGCGACGAGCACGAGCAGGACAGTGAGGCCAACGTCCAGCCCGAAAACGGCGGCCTCGGACCACGTCCGTTGAGTGGTCATGCCGAAGGCTCGAGCGTCGCGGATTTGAATCTGCCGGTGCGTGCAGCGCGACACCAGGCGCGAGCCGCCCCGACAAACACACGACCCAAGTGTGGGGGTGTGCTACCGAGGCATGGACGATGCCAGACGTGCCCGCCGCGTTCTCCGTGGACCTCGAGTTCTTCCAGCACGCACCGGCGTACCGGAACGCGCCGGGCACCGCAGGGGTCGACGCACTCGGTCGAGAGGGCGCCTCCTTTCTCCTCGACGCGTTCCGGGCAGCCGACGCCCGGGGCACCTTCTTCACCGTCTCCGATATCGTCGACGGCCATCCCGACCTCGTGACGACCGCCGCCGCCGCCGGCCACGAGATTGGTTCACACACCCACACCCACCGCCACCTCCCCGACCTGTCCGCCCCGGAGCGCCGATCGGAACTCGCCGACTCGAAGGCGCGCCTCGAGGAGACGGCGGAGGTCGACGTCGAGGGGTTCCGCGCGCCGTCCTTCGACGTGGCGACGGACCACTTCGAGGCGCTCGGGGAGGCGGGCTACGCGTACGATTCGAGCGTCGTCCCCTGTCGGTCGATTCCGGGGTGGTACGGCGGCGAATTCAGCATCCGCGAGCCGTCGCCCGCGACGATGATCGATCCGGAGGCACCAGCAGAACTGACCGAGGTGCCGGTTGCGGTGATGCCCGGCCTGCGACTTCCCCTCACCGGAACCTGGATCCGGTTTTTCGGCGTCCGCTACACGATCCTCGGGATGCGGCTACTCGCGCGGCGGGGCATCCCGCCGGTGCTGTACGTCCACCCCTGGGAGCTCGTCGACCTGCCCGAGATCGAAGGGGTCCCCCGGCGGATCTACGTTCGGTCGGGCGCGTACATGCGCCGCGCCGTCGAGCGGATCCTCGCGGCGCCCTTCGAGTTCGTCACTGTCGGGTCGCTCGCGAGAGAGGCCCGCGTGGACGATTCCGGAGCGCGGCCATCGGACGACCCCGACATGGGGGGTCCGCGATGACCGATCCCCGGGACGACGACTCCGGGCCGGGCGTGTCCCGGGGGCGCCTCCTCGCGGTCCTCCAGTGGGGGGTCGCCCTCGGCGCGTTCTGGTACGTCGCCCGCGGCGTCGACTGGGAGGCGGCGGCGACGGATCTCGCCGGCGTCCCGCCGGGTGTCGTGGCCGCGATCATCGGGATCACGATCCTGGAGTTCGGTTCCCGGTTCTCGATGTGGTATGCCCTCCTATCGGGGCGGGTCGGGGTGTCGCTGGCGACGACCGCGCGGATCGATCTGACGATCAAGTTCCTCAACCACGTGATCCCGTCGAAGGCGTCGGGCCACTCCGTCGCGCCGCTGATCCTGCGTCACTACACCGACAGCGACTGGACGGAGGCCGTGAGCATCGCGGGGCTGAACACCGGGCTGTACGCCGCACTGTACGGCGTCGTCGCGTCGGCCGGCCTCGCTGTGTTCGCCCCGCGGCTCTCGGCGGGGTGGCTGCTCGTCATCGCGCTCTCGACCGGGGTCTACCTCGCCGCCGGAGTGTTGGTCCTCCTCGCAGGGCGCCGTCTCGACCTCGTGGGGGAACTGCTCGGGCGACTGGAGTCGCTCCTCGCCCGCGTGCCACGGGTCGGGCAAAGACTCGCCGGACTCGCGGCCGCGGTCCCCGCCTTCGGTGCGGAGTCGGCGGCGGTCTTTCGTGAACGGACCGGGCGTCCGGGGGTCCTCCTGGCGTACGCGCTCGGGTGGGCCGGGACGCTGATGATCTTCCCGGGACTCAGGGTGTGGCTCCTGCTGGACGCCCTCGGCGGGACGTTCGCGCCGGCGCTCCTGCTTCCGGTCGTGCTCGTCATGGCTTACAGCGTGACGGTGCTGCCGCTGACCCCGGGCGGGGTCGGCGTGGCGGAGGCTTCCTCGACGGCCGTGTTCGTCGCGCTGGGGGTCGCCCCCGAGATCGCCGCCGTCGTCGTCCTCGTCGACCGGGTGCTCGGGGTGTACCTCCCCGCCGTCC
>CAYSJP010000297.1:0-2856 GCA_964431395.1 uncultured Halobacteriales archaeon | reverse complement strand
GGGATCGTGCAGTCGACGGTGACGAACGTGCCGTCGTCCATGACGACGTGGCCGCCGCCGGCGGCGTCGTCGACCGCGACGTCGGCGTCCAGGGACTCGACGGCCTCGTTTTCCCCGGAGACGTAGCCACTCACCGACTCCGCGCGGGCGTCGAGCAGGTACACGAGCGTATCGAGGACGTGCGTGGAGTTGCGCAACAGCTCCATGCGGTACTGCGCGCTCACCGACCGGACCTCCCCTACCAGGTCCTCCTCGCGGATCAGGTCGGCGAGTTGCCGGAGCTTCGTCGTGAACCGAAAGGAGTGGTTCACGAGAAGTTCGACGTTCTCCTCCTCGCAGGCCTCGATCATGCGGTTGGCGGTGCTCACCTGGGAGGCGATGGGTTTCTCACACCAGATCAGGTCGGGATCGGCCGCGGATCGTGCGGCGTCGATGGTGTGGTCGCCGTGGAGATACGAGGGGGTGCACACCGACACGACGTCGAGATCCTCCGCCCCGAGCATGGCCTCGTGGCCGACGTAGCGCCGGTCCTCGGGGATCTCCCAGGCGTCGCCGAAGGTGTGGAGCTTCTCCTCGTCGACGTCGGCGGCGGCGACGAGCTCGATCCCGTCGACGCTCGCGTACCCGCCGGCGTGGCTCGCCTCGATCTTCTCCGTGCCGATGCGTTCCTCGTCGTGCATGCCCAGGATCCCCATGCCGGCGATCCCGCCGGTACCGATGATCCCCGCTCGGTAGGTCATACCGGTCGATGGTCCCCGACGCATCAAAGCCTTTCCGCACGTCACGGTGGCCCACGCCTCGACCGGCGTGACAAGACACTTGGGCCCGCTCGCCGATGGACCGCCCATGGAACACGCGACGCTCGGGGCGAGCGATCTCGACGTCGGCGCGGTGACGATGGGACTGTGGAACGTCGCCGGCGGGGTCACCTGGGGCGAGTCGGCCCGCGAGGAGGCGCTCGAGGCGATCGATGCCGCCATCGAGGCCGGGATCACGACCTTCGACACCGCCGAGGCGTACGGGGACGGCACGTCCGAACGGCTGCTCGGTGAGGCCATCGCGGATCGGGACCGCGGGGACCTCCGGATCGCGACGAAGGCCTGGACCGACAACCACCGGGCCGGGGACCTGAAGGCGGCCTGCCGGGCGAGCCTCGATCGCCTCGGGACGGACTACGTCGACCTGTACTACCTGCACTACCCCAGCGAGGAGGTTCCCTTCGAGGAGACGTTCGGAGCGCTCGCGGAACTGCGCGAGGAGGGGTTGATCCGTGAGGTCGGCGTCTCGAACTTCGGCGTCGAACAGCTACGGGAGGCCCGGGAGGCCAGCCCGGTCCCGATCGTCGCCAACCAGCTGCCCTACAGCCTGCTGTGGCGCGCCATCGAGTTCGGCGTCCGGGAGGTCTGCCGCGAGGCCGACACGTCGATCGTGGCGTACAGCCCGCTCGCACAGGGGCTGCTGGCCGGCGCGTACGAGTCCCCGGAGGAGGTTCCCGACGGGGTCGCCCGGACCCGCCTGTTCGGCGGCGATCGTCCCCACGCCCGCCACGGCGAGGAGGGGGTAGAGGAACTCACCTTCGAGACGCTCGACCGAATCCGGTCGATCAGTGCGGACGCCGGCCGCCCCATGGCCGAGGTCGCGCTCGCGTGGGTGCTCGACCGGGCGGGCGTGGCTAGTGCCGTCGCCGGGTCGACCACGCCGGAGCACGTCCGGGGGAACGCCGCGGCGGCCGGCGTCGACCTCGATCCGGAGATCGTCGACCGCCTCGAGGACGCGACCGAGGAGCTGAAAGCCACGCTTGGGGCCAATCCGGATCCCTGGCAGTCGGACTCGCGGTACCGGTAGCCGGCTCGCGGCACCGACGCTGAGCTCACCGGCTCCCACCGACGCTGTCCACGTTCAGCGGGAGAGTCCCGCCGGTCGCGGCGCGGAGGACGTCACCGCCACCGTTATACCGAAACGACGAGTTCTGTCGGACGATGCGATTCGTTCGCTACACCCAGGACGGTCCGGCGGAGTGGGGCGTCGAGGACGACGGGACGGTCCACCGGCTCTCCGCGCTGCCCTCCGGCACGCCTTCCGTATCGGATCTGGCAAACGACGCCTACCTCGACTCGGTCGCCGCGGCGATCGCGGACGGGGCGCTCCCGACCGTCGACGCCGGCGCGATCGACCGGCTCGCGCCGGTTCCGGAGCCCGGAAAGATCGTCGCCGTCGGCCTGAACTACCGCGACCACGCCGAGGAACAGGACGAGGAGATTCCCGACTCGCCGCTCCTGTTCTCGAAGGCGCCGACGTCGGTCACGAACCCGGGGGCGCCGGTCGTCCACCCATCGGGGATCGAACAGGTCGACTACGAGGTCGAACTCGCGGTCGTCGTCGGGCGAACGGCACGAAACGTCGACGCGGCCGACGCCCGGGCGTACGTCGCGGGCTACACGGTTCTGAACGACGTGAGCGCCCGCGACGCCCAGTTCGACGACGGGCAGTTCTTCCGGGGCAAGAGCTACGACACCTTCGCGCCGATGGGTCCGGCGCTGGTCGCCGGCGGGGCGTTCGACCCCCACTCGGCCGACGTCGCGACGCGGGTCGACGGCGACGTGAAGCAGGACTCGAGCACCGAACAGTTCATCTTCGGCGTCGACGAGTTGATCGAGTACATCTCCGGTGCGATGACGCTTCGCCCGGGCGACGTCATCACGACCGGGACGCCCGGCGGCGTCGGCATCTTCCGGGATCCGCCGGATCTGCTCGAGCCCGGCGACACGGTGACCGTCGAGATCGAGGGGATCGGCGCGCTGACGAATCCGGTCGTCGACGACGGCTGATACTGATACTGTCGGCTATAACTTCGTG
>CAYSJP010000296.1:2616-2897 GCA_964431395.1 uncultured Halobacteriales archaeon | reverse complement strand
AGCTGGCCGGGGTTGCCGACCGTCGCGGATAGGTAGATCCACTGGGTGGAGTCCGTCCCCGCGTCCGTTCGTTCGCCGCGCGCGTTTTGCTCCCCGCAGTAGTACTTGAGCCGCGAGATCAGGCCGTCGAGGCGGTGGCCACGATCCTCGTCGGCGAGGGTGTGGACCTCGTCGATCACCACCGTCCCGATGTCGCCCAGATCTCGCCCCGTCCGGAGGGCGTGGTCGATCCCCTCGTAGGTGCCGACCATCACGTCCGCCGTCGGGTCGAACCCCCCTGA
>CAYSJP010000296.1:0-2606 GCA_964431395.1 uncultured Halobacteriales archaeon | reverse complement strand
GCCGTACTCCTCGCGGAAGTCCTCGTAGGTCTGGTTCGCCAGCGCCACGAGGGGAACGAGAAAGAGCAGCTTCCCCTCGCCGTTCAGAACGCGGTCGAGGCCGGCGAGTTCGCCGACGAGGGTCTTTCCCGTCGCCGTCGCGGAGACGACGAGCTGGTCCTCGCCGTCGAGGAGGTCCTCCCGCACCGAGAGGCTCTGGACCGGCAGGAGGGTGTCGAACCGCCCGGAGACGAGTTCCGATAGATCGGGGTGCAGATCGAGGTCGGCGACTGCCACGTCGTCGATCTCGTCGGTCGTCGCGGAGATCTCGTCGAACTTCGTGAGATCCGGGTCCAGGTGGCCCTGCAGGAGATCGGTGATGCGCTCTAAGTCCTGGACCTCGAGGAGTAACTCCTCCAGGCGCTCCCGTGCAGCGCCGGTCAGGTCGCCCCGGAAGGCGAGTTCGCGTTCGAGTTCCTCCTTCGCGCAGTCCGGACAGATCGACTCGCCGTCGGCCTCGATCGCGGTCCCGGCGGTGATCGGCGAGTAGCGCCCGCTCCGGGCGCAGTACCGGCAGGTCCGGACGACGGTCGCCTCCTCCTGATAGGCCTCCAGTAGCTCCGTCAGTTCCCGCCGCCCCGCGTGTGAGGTCTGCTCCGAGATGCGGATCCGCGAGGCGCGCCGCGCGAGTTCGACGAACTCCTCTGGCTGTCTCGGGTCCTCGTTCGAGCCCGTCCTGATCCGAAACCGGCCGGGACGGGGGCCGGCGTCGGTCTCCTTGGGCGTGAGCCGCCCCCGGAACAGCCTGTCGCCGTCCCGGTGGGCAGTGACGAGGTACTCCCCGTCGAGTTCGTGGAGAAACAGCGTGTCGACTCCCTGGACCTGCGTTGCCACGGTCCCCGGTAGGGAGCGGACTTATTTGAGGCGTTCGTCTCGGTCGCTCGCACCCGGTGGTCCCGACACGTCGCGCCTGCTCTCTGGGTCCCGCGAATCGGCCCTGACGGGCGTGTCGGCCTCCCCGGGCCGGGCTTCAGTTCCGTCCTCCGAGCCATCGCTTCCGGTGGCCAACTGTTTATGCCCCCGGCGTCGAAAGGTGCGGTATGAGACAGTTCCGGATCGGCTCGGCGTTCGGGATCCCGATCAAACTCGATCTCACCTTTCTCCTGGTGTTGCCGCTGTTCGCCTGGATCATCGGCTCGCAGGTCGGGGAGCTAGCCGGGCAGTTCAACCGGGTTCTGGACGCCGGAATCGAAATCGCCGCGCTCACCGACCCGTCCTACCTCCCGTGGGTGATCGGAACCGCGGCCGCGATCGGCCTGTTCACGGGCGTCGTTCTCCACGAGTTCGGCCACTCCCTGATGGCGATGCGGTTTGGTTTTCCGATCGAATCGATCACGCTGTGGATCTTCGGCGGCATCGCCAAGTTCACCGAGATGCCCGAGGACTGGCGCCAGGAGTTCGCGATCGCCGTCGCGGGGCCGGTCGTCAGCGTCGCGATCGGCGTCGTCTGCGGCGGCGTGTACGTTCTCGTCCCCGACTCGTTTCCGGCGGTGCGGTTCGTCGTCGCCTACCTCGCCCTCATGAACGTCGCGCTCGCCGTGTTCAACCTCCTGCCCGCCTTTCCCATGGACGGCGGGCGGGTTCTGCGAGCGCTCCTCTCGCGGTCCCGACCGTACGCCCGTGCAACGAAGATCGCCGCCGACGTCGGCAAGGGGTTCGCGCTCCTGATGGGACTCGTCGGGCTGTTGAACTTCAACATCATCCTCATCGGGGTGGCTTTCTTCGTGTACATCGCCGCCTCCAACGAGGCCCAGCAGACGATGATGAAGGCGGCCTTCGAGGGTGTGTCCGTCCGGAACCTCATGACGCCCGCCGAGGACCTCCACACGGTCTCCCCGAGGACGACGGTCGCGGATCTCATCGACCGGATGTTCCGGCAGCGCCACACCGGCTACCCGGTTACGGTGGACGGCGAAGTCGTCGGGCTCGTGACTCTCGAGGACGCCCAGTCGGTGCGTCCGGTCGAACGGGACGCGTACGTCGTCGAGGACATCATGACGTCGGACCTGGTGACGATCGACGCCGACGCCGACGCGATGACCGCCTTCATGCAGATGCAAGAGGAGAGCGTCGGGCGCCTCCTCGTCGCGAACCGCGGGGAGTTCGTCGGCCTCGTGACCCGGAGTGACATGATGACGGCGTTCGACATCATCGAGTCAGGCGGGTTCGCCTCCGAGTCGGAACCGCCGGGAGCCGGACGTGCCGTCGAAGGGACACCCGAGGATTTCCGGTTCGAGCGGTAGCACACCCGATAATGACTCGTGTAGCGTTTTACCGCTCCGACCGCCCGCCGTCGGGCGGTCGATACGCTAATTGCCTACACGAGTCATTATGAGAACTCGCCCGGACCGCGGTGTTCGACCCCGACCGGGAGACGGTCGCTCGCTGCGCTCGCGCTGTGACTCGCGTGGTTCAAATCCACCAGGCGGCGCTGTTCACGACTCACTGTCGTTCGTGGGAACAGCGGGCCGAGAGGGATTTGAACCCCCGTCCGTCTGGTCGCTTCCACGGTCGCCGGAGCGAGCGTGTTAAAAGCCAGACGCTCTGCCGGACTGAGCTATCGGCCC
>CAYSJP010000295.1:0-2906 GCA_964431395.1 uncultured Halobacteriales archaeon | reverse complement strand
GTCCGCCGGGTCCTGTCCTGAACCAGTGTGGGCAATTACCGTATCGACCGCCCGACTCGGGCGGTCGGAGCGGTAAAACGCTACAACGATCAGTATCACTGTATCCCGCCGATCGCCATCCCCGATGGCGGCGATGGGCGGAGGGATGAGAGCGGTCAGTGTGGAGCGAAACGCCCGTTGTGGGGTGCCAAAGCGGAACCCTTGTTAGCCGGCGACACCGTCCTCTCGGTAATGCACCACGTCGTGGCTCCCGCGTCCGGGTTCGAGGAGGTCCGCCGCCGATGAGCGTCGGCGTCGGTCCCCCGGTGCGCCGGCTCGCTGATTGGGACGAGGCGCGCATGGAGTCGCTCGCAGCCGAGCACGGCACGCCCCTCTACGTCGTCGACCTCGACCGGGTGCGGGAGAACTACCGCCGCTTCTCGGGCGCGTTCCCCGACGCCCACGTCATGTACGCCGCGAAGGCCCACACCGGACGAGCGGTCCTCTCGGCACTTCTCTCGGCCGGCGCGGACATCGAGTGCGCCGCGGCGGGCGAACTGAAACGCGCGATCGACGCCGGCGCCGACCCGGGGACGATCCAGTACACCGCGGTCAACCCGCCGGACGACGACCTCGACTACGCCGTCTCCCTCGCGGCCGACCACCCTGGCCTGACGATCACCGCCGGCGCCCGGGACACCTTCGACCGCCTGGCGGAACGCGGCTACGACGGCCGGGTCGCGATCCGGATCAACCCCGGCATCGGCACCGGGCACCACGAGAAGGTGGCGACGGGAAAGGACGCGAAGTTCGGGATTCCGTACGGGGAGGTCCCCGCGGTGGCCGAGGACGTGAGAGGCCGCTTCGACCTCGTCGGCCTCCACGCCCACGTGGGCAGCGGCGTCCTCCGGGAGGACCTGGACGACCACTGTCGCGCGATCGCGAAGGTGGCGGACATGGCCCGCGAGGTCGGCGACGCCGACCTGGAGTTCGTCGACTTCGGCGGCGGGTTCGGCGTCCCCTACCGCGAGGACGTCGCGCCGCTGAATATGGAGATCGTCGCCGACCGGGTCCGGGAGGCGGTCGGCGACCTGGGCGCGCGAACCAAGCTCGAACCCGGGCGGTACGTCGTCACCGACGCGGAACTGATCCTCTCCCGAGTGAACACCGTGAAACGGACCCCGGAAACGACCGTCGTCGGCGTGGACGCCTCGCTGGCGACGCTCGTCCGGCCCGCGATGTTCGACTCCTACCACCCGATCCGGAACGTCACCGCCCCCGACCGGGAGGCGATCCCGGTCTCGGTCGGCGGTCCCTGCTGCACCAGCGCGGACGTGTTCTGCACCGGCCGCCCGATCGCCCGGCCGGAGCGTGGCGACCTGCTCGCCGTCGGCATGGCCGGCGCCTACGGCTACGAGCTCGCGAGCCAGTTCCACTCCCAGCCCCGCCCCGCAGAGGTCGCCCTCGACGGCGGCGACGCGCGCGTCGCCAGGCGCCGCGAGACGATGGGAGACGTCACCCGCGTCGAGAACGAGGCCGACGACCGGCGTGGCGACTGACCGGCGTGGCGACGCGACCTCCGACGAGGAGCGCCGAACGCTCGCCCGCGTCAGACGTCCGCATGACAAAAACCTAATAATTTTGTCCCGGCAGCGAGGGAGTCCATCCATGGCATACAGTCGAGGGGACGCGGCCGAGGGGCTCGTCGTGCGGGTCGGTCTCCCCATCGTGGTTTGTACCGCAGTGCTCACGCTGGGCTTGTTCGGGGTTCTGGCTCTCGCGACCGAGCAGGCCCCGCAGCTATCGCTCCGCGTTCCCGTGTACGTGTTCGGCGCGGCGGTGACGTTCGTCGGCGCGATCGTCGGCCTCGACCGGATGCGCCGGGACGGGCCCGCGATCCTCGCCGCCGCGACGGGGTTCTCGATCGTCGCCTTCGGCGTCCTGTTGCTCGGCGGCGAGGGCGCGCTGTATCTCGCCCGTCACCCGGATCGCGTGATCGAATCGCGCCTGTTCCTGTACCTGATCGCCGCCGGGCTGGTGGCGACCGGGCTGGGCTACTGGAGCGTCCGCCACCTCGACTCGCTCCGGTCGACGATCTGACGGGGTCGGGTTTCAATACCTCCGGTCGCGTACCGCCACCGATGGCCACGATCGAGGTAGCGGGGCTCACCAAGGACTACGGCGAGGTGCGCGCGAACGACGACCTCTCCTTTTCGGTCGAGGCCGGCGAGGTGTTCGGCTACCTCGGGCCCAACGGCGCGGGCAAGACCACCACCATCCGCACGCTGATGGGCTTTCAGTCGCCCACGTCGGGGACGGCGACGGTTCTCGGCCACGACGTTCGCGAGGAGGCGGGACTGATCGAGGCCAGGCGCTCGGTCGGTTTTCTCCCGGGTGATCCCGCCTTCGACGAGACGGCCACCGGGGCCCGAATCCTCGACCTCCACGAGTCGATCAAGGGCGGCTCCCGGCGCGATGAACTCGTCGAACACTTCGAGCCGCCGCTTTCCCGGCCGGTGCGGGAGTACTCCCGCGGGAACGTCCGGAAACTCGGGCTCGTCCAGGCGTTCATGCACGACCCCGATCTCGCCATCCTCGACGAGCCCACGAGCGGCCTCGACCCGCTGTTACAGCGGGAGTTCAACGAGTTCGTCCGCGCCGAGCGCGAGGCGGGGACGACGGTGTTCATGTCCTCGCACGTGCTGAGCGAGGTCCGGCGGGTCTGTGACCGCGTGGGGATCATCCGCGACGGGCGCCTCGTGGCCGTCGAACGCGTCGCGGACCTGCTGGACCGGGGCGGGAAGGTCGTGCGCCTGCGTGCTGCCGGCACCGTCGATTCCGGGGCGGTCGACCTCGAGGGCGTCCACGACCTGGCGGCCCGCCAGGTCGACGCCGGGAGCGATGACCCGGCGGGGAGGAGTGCCGGA
>CAYSJP010000294.1:0-2917 GCA_964431395.1 uncultured Halobacteriales archaeon | reverse complement strand
ATCCCCGGCGGGGATCATCAAACGTTCTGTCCGACAGTACAACCCGCGAAATCGGGGCCGAACTACCCCGAGACACAATCGTTATACCCCGGGCCGACGTGATATCCACTGTAATATGAGCGACGGGACACCCGCCCAGGGACGAAAGAACACCACGACACACGTGAAGTGTCGACGGTGTGGAGAGAAGTCCTACCACGTGAAAAAGAAGGTCTGTTCGTCGTGTGGCTTCGGCAAGTCGGCGAGGCGCCGCGACTACGAGTGGCAGGGGAAAACAGGCGATAACTAAGATGGACGAGAAGTGCGGCGTCGTCGGCGTCTCACTTGCGGACCGCGACGTTGCCCTCCCCATCTACTATGCGCTCTACGCTCTCCAGCACCGCGGCCAGGAGTCCGCCGGGATCGTCACCCACGACGGGTTCCAGCAACACCAGCACGTCGACATGGGTCTGGTCGGCGACGCCATCTCCGAGGACGACATCGACGGGCTCGCCGGTAGCGCGGGCGTCGGCCACGTCCGGTACCCCACGGCCGGAAGCGTCGACAAGTGCTGTGCCCAGCCGTTCTCCGTCTCCTTCCGGAGCGGATCGCTCGCGCTGGGCCACAACGGCAACCTCGTCAACACCGAGGACCTGCGGACGGTCCTGCAGGACGCCGGCCACGCCTTCACCTCCGACGGCGACACGGAGGTGATCGCCCACGACCTCGCGCGCAATCTCCTCGAGGAGGACCTCGTGCGCGCGGTCAAACACACGATGGGCCGCCTGCACGGTTCCTACTCGCTGACTGTGATGCACGACGATACCGTGCTCGGGATCCGTGACCCACAGGGCAACCGGCCACTGGTGATCGGCGAACTCGAAGACGGGTACGTGCTCGCGAGCGAGAGCGCCGCCATCGACGCCCTCGGGGGCGACCTCGTCAGGGACGTGCGGCCGGGCGAACTCGTCATCCTGCATCCCGACGGCGAGGGCTTCGACTCCTACCGGCTGTACGAGAAGGACAACACCGCCCACTGTTTCTTCGAACACGTCTACTTCGCTCGTCCGGACTCGAAGATCGACGGCCGCCTCGTGTACGACGTCCGCCGCGACCTCGGCGGGAAGCTCTGGGAGGAGGAGGGCGTCGACACTGACGTCGTGTTGCCCGTACCTGACTCGGGCCGGGCGTTCGCGACGGGGTATGCCGAGGCCGCACAGAACGACGGCGCCGACGTGGAGTTCGCCGAGGGGCTGATGAAGAACCGGTACGTCGGGCGCACGTTCATCATGCCGACCCAGGAGGCCCGCGAACAGGCGGTGCGGATGAAGCTCAACCCGATCCAGTCCACCATCGAGGGTCGGACGGTCACGATCATCGACGACAGCATCGTCCGGGGAACCACCTCCACGAAGCTGGTCGAGCTCATCCGGGAGGCCGGCGCCGAGGAGGTCCACGTCCGGATCGGATCGCCGCCGATCATCGCGCCCTGCTACATGGGCATCGACATGGCCACCCGCGAGGAGCTCATCGCTGCCGACAGGACTCCCGAGGAGATCCGCGAGCACGTCGGCGCCGACAGCCTCTCGTACATCTCCATCGAGGCGGTCGCTGAGGCGATCGACAGCCCGCAGGGCGATCTCTGTCTGGCCTGTGTCACCGGGGAGTACCCCTACGACGTCGCCGGCGAGGAGACCGACCGGAGCGTGTCCCGCCCCGACGTCGGCGGGCAGCGGGCCCCCGCCGACGACTGATCATGGATGCGGCCGAGATCACGCCGACACGCCACGGCAGCGGGCACGGGCTGTGGCTCGTGAAGTGGACCGCCGAGCGGTTCGGCGGCGGGCTCTCCTTCGGAGAGCGCGATCCCGGTGGAAACAGCGTCCGCGTGCGCCTGCAGGCAAACAATTCCGGGTGACTCCGCCCGCGACCGCCGGAGCGGGGACCCGCCTCAGTCGGGCTTGTGCAACGTCCCGTCGTCGTCGAGGAGCCGGCCCTGGTCGATCAGGGTATCGAACACCACATCGACGTCGTCGGTGTCCACCCCGTAGGCTTTCGCGGCGACGGCGCCGATCTCCTCGCGGTCCACGGGGAACTCCCGGTTTTCCAGCAACTGGAGGATCTTCCGGGTCTCCGACGGGAGTTCGACCGGCTCGTCGGCCTCCTCCGTGCCATCGGTTGTGTCCTCCGGCGTCCCGGCCCCCGATCCGCCGACCTCTCCGATGAACTCCATGGACGTGCCCTCGTCCACCCCGGCGGACGCTCCGGCGCGGTCCGCGGCGGCCGGATCGAGGTGCGCGACGATCGGGTCAGTCACCCGCTCCAGTTTCTCCCGACAGCTCGGGCAGAGCACCACTCTGCGCTGTCGGTCCGTGGGCGGGTCGGTGTTCGGAGGTATCACCGGGAACTGCTCGACGTCTTCCTCGACCGATTCACAGAAGTAACAGTCGGAGAACTCGACCATACCGCCCCGAGGGGGGCGGGGTAACTAAGCGTTTCTCACCCCCCACCCTGAAAACGGTAGCGTCCCGCCGCCGGATCGCCGTCAATAGCTCCGTACTTTCGGTTCGTACCCCTGGAGTTCGCCCTCCAGAATGACCGGCTTGTACCACAGGTCGGGGTGGCCGTCGTTCCAGGAGAGGAACGTGTGCTTGAGCCACTCGTCGTCCTTGCGTTCCTGGTGCTCGGCGCGCCAGTGGGCACCGCGGAACTCGGTGCGGGCGAGCGCGCCTAGCGTGATCGTCTCCGCGAGATCGATCAGGTTCCGCGTCTCGATGGTGTGGACGAGGTCCGTGTTGAACGTCCGCGAGGGATCGGACACCGAGACGTTTCGGTAGTCCTCGCGGGCTTGCCGGATGTCGCGGAGGGCCTGCTTCAGGCCCGCCTCCTCCCGGAACACGTTGACGTTCTCCGTCATCGTCGTCTGGACGCGCTGGCG
>CAYSJP010000293.1:0-2922 GCA_964431395.1 uncultured Halobacteriales archaeon | reverse complement strand
GTCGATCTGGCCTCCCGCGGGCGCAACCTCTACTGCGGGGTCGACGAGGTGGGTCGGGCGGACGATCTGCTCGACCACCTGGTCGCTTTCCTCGCGCTCGTAGTCGGCGGGCGTCGCGGAGACGTACAGCGTCTTCCCGGTGCGCCGCTGGAACTCCTCGAACGTGAGCGGGCGGTTGTCGTACGCCGTGGGGAGCCGGAAGCCGTTCTCCACCAGCGAGTCCTTGCGGGATTTGTCGCCCTCGTACTGCCCGCGGATCTGGGGCAGGGTCTGGTGTGACTCGTCGATCACGGTGAGGAAATCGTCGGGGAAGTAATCGAGCAGGGTGTATGGGGCCTCGCCGGACTCCCGATCCGAGAGGTGCACGGAGTAGTTCTCGATGCCGGAGACGTGGCCCGTCTCCCGGAGCATCTCGATGTCGAAGGTGGTGCGCTCCTCGATGCGCTGGGCGGCCACCAGATCGCCCTGGCGCTCGAAGTGCCGGACCCGATCCGCCATCAGCTCCTCGATCTCCCCGATGGCCACCTCGAGTTTGTCCTCGGGGATGGCGTAGTGCTCTGCGGGGTGGAGAAGAACGGCGGGCTCCTCGCCTTTCAGTTTGCCCTCCAGGGGGTCGAGCTTCGCCAGGCGCTCGACCTCCTCGCCCCAGAACTCCGCGCGGACCGCGTGCCGGCCGTACATCGGGTAGATCTCGACGGTGTCACCCCGAACCCGGAAGGTGCCCTGCGTGAAGTCCACGTCGTTGCGCTCGTAGTTCAGGTCGACGAGCCGCCCGAGGAGTTCGTCGCGGTCGATCCGCTGGCCCCGCTCCAGGCGCAGCGACATGTCCTCGTAGTTCGTGGGATCACCCAGGCCGTAGATGGCGGAGACGGAGGCGACGACGATCACGTCATCCCGCGTGAGGAGCGACCGGGTCGCCGAATGGCGGAGGCGGTCGATCTGGTCGTTGATCGAGGCGTCCTTCTCGATGTACGTGTCCGACCCCTCGACGTAGGCCTCGGGCTGGTAGTAGTCGTAGTAGGAGACGAAATACTCGACGGCGTTGTCGGGAAACAGGGAGCGAAACTCCTCGTACAGCTGGGCCGCCAGCGTCTTGTTGTGGGCGATCACGAGGGTGGGCTTTTGAATCTCCTCCATCAGCCAGGAGACGGTGTTGGTCTTGCCCGATCCGGTGACACCGAGGAGGGTCTGTGTGTCCATACCCTGCTCGAACCCATCGGCGAGCGCCTCGATGGCGTCGGGCTGGTCGCCCGCGGGGTCGAAGGGGGCGTCGACCCGGAACGGTCGTTCGGCGTCCGGGCGGTCGGGCGAGAGGGGACTCGTGTCGGCGTCACTCATCACGATACCGGAGGGCGCGCGAGCACTTCAGGGCCTCGCTCCGTGGGGTCACCGCGGCGTTCCGAGTACTCCCCACCGGACTCCGGCGACCCCGGTCGCGACCCCCGTCAGCAAACTCGGTGGTGCCGCCGACGCCACAACCACTATTTTTCCTCGCGATGAAACGCCCGACATGGACCAGGAGAAACTACGGAAAGCGAGCGAGGTACTCCGCGACGCCGCCGAATCGATCGAGGGCGAACCGGCCGAGCGACTCCACGCGCAGGCCGACGCGCTCGCGAGCCACGCCGACGCCGAGCGCGGCCCGGACCACGGTGGAGTCGCACGCCACCAGGAGAAACTCCGGTCGATCAAGGCTGACGCCGACGCGGTCGCCGACGAGATCGACCGGGCGTACGCGCTGTGTAACGAGTACCGCGAGACGGTCGAGGGCGTCTGATACTGATCGGTGGAGCCCCCTACCGGGGCTCGCTTCTCCCGATGGCGGCGTGCACCGGCACACAGCTACACCGATCATTTTGAGCGCGGCCCCGGTTGTGCCCCCGACCACGACCGTGGGCCGGCAGGCACGACTCCGGCGTGAGCGATTGGACGCGGCTCCCGGGAGTCCGGGTGCGGACACCGTGGAGGGCACGGCGGGGGCGACGGCCCGGAGCTACCGGAGTTCGGCGACCGAGACGGAGGCTTCGGTAGGCGCGGAGAGCCACGAGCCGTCGGTCGAGACGTCGGCGATGACGAGCCGCCGACCGCCGCCGTCCTCGTCGATCGCGGCCATGACTTCACCGGTCCCCGAGGAACCGTCCGCGTCGCCCGGCGGCGGGTCACGATCCATACTGTGTGGCTTGTTGCCATGGTGCATAAACCCGTCGAAACTGACCGGAACGTGGCGGCTCTGATCCCGACGTCCCGCCCGAAACTACTGTCGCAGGGTACAAGGCGCCGGAAGGCGAACCCGGCGTATCATGAACGTCGCTGATACGATGACGCCCCGATCCGAGGTCGTCATGGCCGAACTCCCGGGGACCCGCGACGAGGCACTGGCGCACTTCCAGCAGGGCGGCTTCTCCTCCATGCCAGTCGTCAAACGCGAAGACGGCGACGAGGAGTTCCGCGGGCTCGTCTCCCGTACCGACCTCATCGACCGTCCCGACGAGGACCAGCTCGCCCTGCTCGTCCGCGAGGTGCCGACGACCACGGAGGACGCGAGCATCGAGGAACTCGCCCGGCTGATGGTCGAGGAAGACACCCGCCGGGTCCCCGTCGTCGACGGCCAGCTCAACGGGATCGTCACCATCACCGACGTGATCCGGGCGATCGCCGACGGCGCGGTCGACACCGACGCCACCGCGGGCGAGGTCGCCTCCCGGGACGTGAACACCACCTACTGCGAGACGCCACTCGAGGTCGCGGAACGCGAGATCAACCACGCGAACGACCCTTACACGGTCGTCCTCGACGACGACGGCGAGATGGTCGGCGTCCTCACCGAGGTCGACGTGATCGAGGTCGCCGAGGTCGTCGAGGGCGAGGACGACACCGGCGACTCCATCGCCGGCCAGGACGACGAGTGGATGTGGGAGGGGA
>CAYSJP010000292.1:0-2931 GCA_964431395.1 uncultured Halobacteriales archaeon | reverse complement strand
TACACGTCCTCGGTGTTCTCCCGGAACGTGACCATGTCCATCGTCTCGGGTTCGGAAACGGGTGAGGGAACGCCGTCGATGTAGAACGTCGGCCGGACGTTGGCGTAAAAGTCGAGCTGCTGGCGGAGCGCGACGTTGAGGCTCCGGAAGCCCGCGCCGACGGGGGTCGTCAGCGGGCCCTTGATCGCAACGCGGAACTCCTCTATCGCGTTGACGGTGTCGTCGGGGAGGTTCTCGCCGTAGCGTTCGCGGCCGGATCCGCCAGCGTACACCCGCATCCAGGCGATCTCCCGGCCGGTCGCCTCGGCGGCCGCGTCGAGCACCGACTGTGCAGCCGGCCCGACGTCGCCCCCGATCCCGTCACCGTGGATGATCGGAACGATCGGGTTCTCGGGAACGTCGAGCTGGTCCGCCTCCTCGTCGATAACCTCGATCGGCTCTCCGTCGTCGGGAACGTCGACCTGGTCGTACGCATAATCCATGTCCCGAACTTCTGAATTCGTGCCTAAAGGACTGCCGCTTCGCGCGAGGCATGTATGTGGATCACACGCGATCGAACGGCGTGCGGTGCCGCTTTCCGGGTCCACGGAGACGGTTTTATTTTGCCGCGACCGGAGGAACGCACATGCAGGTCATCGTACACGGCGGCGCCGGCTCCGAACCCGACGACCCCGAGGAACACGACAGGGGGCTCTCTCGAGCCGTCGAGACCGCGCGGGCGGAGGCGACGCCCCTCGACGCGGTCGAAGCAGCGGTCCGTGAGCTGGAGACTGCTCCGGCGTTCAACGCCGGCCTCGGGGGGGCGATCCAGGCCGATGGCGTCGTCCGCACCGATGCCGGCGTGATGACTGGCGGCGGCGAATCGGGAGCATCCCCCGACGGGGGGACGCGCTCGGGTGCGGCCTGCTCGCTGCCGGGAGTGAAACACGCCGTCACCGTCGCCAGGCTCGTCCGGTCGGAGACCCCGCACGTCCTCCTCGCCGGGGAGAACGCCGTCGACCTCGCGGAGTCGTTCGACGTCGGGACGGGGATCGATCTCACCACGGACCGCACCCGATCGCGGTGGAGCGACGCGGCGCCCCCGGGAGAACGCGGCCGAGAGCGGCTGGAGTGGGTCGGTGAACGCTTCGGCGCCGTGGATAATGGGGAGTCCGGCGACGACGGGGACGGCCAGGGAGAGGCCGACGGAGACGACCGGCGCGATCACGACACCGTCGGGGCCGTCGTCCGCGACGGCGATCGGATCGCCGCCGCGACCTCCACCGGCGGGCGGTGGTTCGCACTCCCCGGCCGGGTCGGCGACGTACCCGGGGTCGGCGCGGGGTTCTACGCATCGGCCGCCGGCGGGGCGAGCGCGACCGGCCACGGCGAGGAGATCGCGGAGGACGGCCTCGCGCGCCGGGTCGTCGGCCTGATCGAGGACGGTCTCGGGGCGCCGGCGGCGACGGAAGCCGCCATCGAACGGTTCGAGGCGGCGACCGGCGGAACCGCCGGCGTGATCGCGGTCGACGGCGAGGGTCGCGTCGGTCAGGCACACAACGCCCGGGCGATGGGTGTCGGAACGCGCGGCCGGTAGGTCGACGTCGGACCGGGGGACGGGCGGCCGGCAGCGATACGCTCCGCCGGGGACCGAAGACGGTGTGATTAATACGGTTGGGGTGACAATGGCACGCCGGAGAGAGGGATATGTTCGAGTCGCTCAAACAGCCCGAGTACATCGGGGAGAACCGCTGTCCGCCGTGTACCGTCGTCAACGTGGCTATCGCGGTGGCGCTAAGCGCCGTCCCGCTCCTGATTGCCGCGTTCACCGGCGTGCTGGGATCGCCCGACGGACCGGTACCAGTCGGGGTCGCCGGGGTGATCGTCGTCGTGTCGCTCGCGGCGATCTACCTCCGGGGGTACCTCGTTCCCGGCACGCCGACGCTGACGAAGCGTTACTTCCCGGAACCCGTCCTGCGGCTGTTCGACAAGGCGCCGGAGGGAGCGGCCACCGGGGGGTTCTCGACCGCACCCGACGAGTCGGACGCCGAGGAGGTCGACGTTGCGCCCGAGGAGTTCCTGATGGAGGTCGGGGCCGTCGAGCCCTGCAAGGACGGGGACGACCTCTGTCTCACCGACGGGTTCCGGGAGGCCTGGTCGACGGACATCGAGGCCGACAGGGAGGCGGGCGTCACGGCGGAGACGATCACGCGCCGGCTCGGAGCGCCCGAGGACGAGTACACGATCACGGAGCACTACGACAGCTGGGTGCTCCAGAACAGCGCGGGCAACGTCGGCCAGTGGCCCTCCAGGGCCGCGCTGATCGCCGACAGCGCGGCGGCGGCCACCCTCTCGTCGTGGACCGACCGCTGGAACGGGCTGTCGCTCATGGACCGCAGCGAGGTGATCGCCGGCCTCCGGGTCTTTCTCGAGGACTGCCCGACGGGAGAGGGTGGCGTCTCCTTCGACGAGGAGACCGTCGAATCCTGCTGCCGGCAGCGCACGGTCCTCACGCTCACCTGCGAGGACACCGGCGACCGGCTACTCGAAGTGCCCGCACCCGAGGAGTACTGAGGCGTCTACCGGAGTCCCTCGTAGTTTTCCCATTGCCACTCCAGCAGGTCCTCCCAGGATCGGCGCTGTGTGGCGAACTCGATGTTTCGCTCGTCCCACACGGAGACGCCCCACTCCAGATCCTTGGGTGGAATCCCGCGTTCGAGCCACGTCCAGGCAATCTCGGCGCTCCGGTAGCCCTGGCTGTAGGGGTCCTGACCGACGACGAAATCGACCTCACCGGCAGCGATCGAACCCGGATCGTCCCCGGTTCCGGTCATCCCGGCGAGGCCGAACCCACAGACCAGCAGGTCTCCCGGGAGGTCGCCCGCCTCGCGCGCCTCTCCCGCTCCGACGGCCGCCCAGAACGCCGAGGAAACGACCGCGTCGACGTCCTCG
>CAYSJP010000291.1:0-2960 GCA_964431395.1 uncultured Halobacteriales archaeon | reverse complement strand
GGAGTCGCACTGGTGCAACCTTGGTTTCTTTAGTCAAATATTTATTGCGTTAGCGCGCAGACGGTCCCGTGCGACGTAACACAACTGCGCTTGCAGTAATCCTACTCGTATTGATGAGCGTCGCCGGGGGAGCGGCCCCGGCCGGCGCGGCGGAACCGGTCGCGGGCGATACAGTCGAGGTGGCCGCGGGCAACGCCACCGGCGGCGCGGACGCGCCGGCCGCCCACGCGGGAGGGGGGTGCTCGTATCCGGTCACGGAGTCCGACGCGACGGGCACCGAGGTGACGGTCACCGGGGAACCGGAGCGGATCGTCGCGCTGGGCGCCAGCACCGCACAGACCCTCTGGGAACTCGACGCGGAGGGGACGGTCGTCGGCGTCTCGCAGTTCGCGACGTACCTCGAGGGAGCCGAGGACGTGGACGTCGTCACGGAGGGGTTCCCCGCGACCATACAGACCGAGGCGGTCGTCGGGCTCGAGCCCGACCTCGTGCTCGCGGCGAACGTCTACCCCGACGAGAGCCTCCAGCAGCTCCGTGACGCCGGGATCACCGTCTACAAGTTCCCGGCGGCGGCCTCGATCGAGGACGTGTACGCGAAGACCGAGCGCATCGGCCACTTCGTGGGGGCGTGCGATGCCGCGAACGCGACCGTCGGCGGGGTGCAGGGGACCGTCGACACGGTCCGCGAGGCGGTCGACGGCGAGGAACGACCGCGCGTCCTGTATCCGCAGAGCCAGGGGTTCGCGCCCGGCCCGAACACGTTCATCGGCGGCCTGATCGACGCCGCCGGCGGGGCGAACATCGCCGCGAACGCGAACGCGACCAGCCCCTACCCCCAGCTGTCGGGGGAGTTCGTCGTCGACCAGGATCCCGAGTGGCTGATCCTCTCGGCACCCCCGGGACAGGCGGACGCCGATCCGGCGGAACTCGCGCCCGAGGGTCCCGCGCTCCGGAACACGACGGCCTGGGAGGAGGGTAACTTCGTGGTCGTCTCGACGAACAACATCAGCCAGCCGGCGCCGCGGATCGTCTCGCCCCTCCGGAAGATGGCGGAGGCGTTCCACCCCGAGGCGTACGAATCCGCGCAGGCGACCCCGACGCCGACCGAGCCGTCGGGCACGGCCGCGACGACGCCGACCGACGCGACCGGGATGGGCGACGGAACGGCGACGCCGGTTCCGGGGACGTCCACGACCGAGGCGCCGGGGCTGCCCGGGTTCGGGGTCGGGGTGGCGATCGCCGCCCTGCTCGGCCTCCTCGCGTTCGCGCGGAGACGATAAGCGTTTACCTACTCCGCCCCGGACGGCGGGTATGGTCGAGAAGGTGATCTGGCCGGCGTACCTCGACGCCGAGCGCAGCCGGCGTGAGGGTCGGCGCGTTCCCGAATCCGTCGCCGTCACCGATCCGGACGTCGAGGAGATCGCGGAGGCCGTCGGACAGGTCGGCTACGACGCGGTGATCGAGCGCGACGTCGCCTACCCGCGCGAACCCTGGACCGAGTCGGGGCGGGTCACGGTGAAGGGCGCGGACGACGACGCGAAGAACGACCTCGTGCAGGCCGTCGCGGCCTACGTCGGGGCGTTCCGCGGATGAGACGGATCGGCGAGGTGGTCCGGGTCGCCGCCGGAACGGTCGTCGCGCGAAGCCCCGGCGACGACCACCCCGGAATCGGCACCGACGTCGTCGACGAACGCCTCGACCGGGTCGGCCGGGTCGTCGACGTGATGGGGCCCGTCGAGCGCCCGTACCTCGTGATCACGCCCGAGACGGACGCCCGTCCGGTCGCGCTCCTGAACGAGCCGGTGTACGCGCGGTGACCGACCGATGAGTGACACCGCCACGGCCAGCGACGAGGCGCCCGGTAGCGCGGAACGCTCCCTCCCGGCACCGGGGCCGATCCTCGGGCTGGGCGCGCTCTACCTCCTCACGATCCTCGGCGGGGTCGCCCTCGCCGGACCGTTCGAGACGGCGGGCGTGCAGACCTTCGAGGATCCCGAGAGCGTCGCCAACGTCGGCCTCATCTTCGCCGAGATCGTGATCATCACCGTCCTGTTCATCCTGATCACGCGCTATGGGTACGGGTTGCGTGTCCTCCGGGTGCTCGTACTCGGCGTGTTCGGCTACGCGACGCACCTCGCGGTGTTCGGATCCGGGCTGCCGGCTGCGGACGTCGTCGGGCCGGTCCTCGGTGTCGCCGTTTTCACCGCGCTCCTGGTGTATCCGGAGTGGTACGTCATCGACGCGGCCGCGGTCGTCGCCGGCGCGGCCATCGTCGCCCAGTTCGGCAACGGGCTGGGGCCCCTGCCGGCGCTGGTGTTCCTGGTCGGCATGGCCGCTTACGACGCCTACGCGGTGTACGTCTCCGAACACATGCAGCAACTCGGCGGCGGGATCGGCGAACTCAAACTGCCGATGATGTACGTCGTCCCGCCGTCGCTGTCCTTCTCGATGGAGGACCTGGGCAACCCCTTCGAGGAGGAGGCGGACGACCCGGGCGGTTCGGGCGACCCGGACGACCCGGGCGACGGCGAGTCGGTGCCGGAGGACTCAGAGAGCGAGGCGGGCGAGAATCGCGAGGAGAGCGTCGGTCGCGAGACGCCCATCCTGCTGGGGCTGGGGGACGCGATCGTGCCCGGACTCCTCGTGGTGAGTGCCGGCCAGTTTCTGCCCGCCGAGCCGCTGATCGCGGGAACGATCGTCAACGCGCCGGCGCTGGGAGCGATCCTCGGCTCGGTCGTCGGTCTCGCCGGTTTGCTCGGGTTGTTGTACGCGATCGAGCGCGCCCACGCGGGCCTGCCCGTGTTGAACACGTGCGTGATCCTCGGCTACCTCGCCGGCGCCGTCGTCGCCGGGGTGCCGATCGCGACCGCGCTCGGGCTGTGACGCCCGGGGTTTCTGATCGGCCGGCGGTTCCCCTCTCATACTGTCGGACAGAACGTTTGATACTCTCCGCCGGGGAG
>CAYSJP010000290.1:0-2965 GCA_964431395.1 uncultured Halobacteriales archaeon | reverse complement strand
CCCAGAACGTTCGAGACGTGCAGCGTCGACACCATGCCCGTATCGTCGTCGATCAGTTCGCCGGCCTCCGCCATGTCGAGGTGGCCGTCGTCGGTGACGCCGACGTAGCGAACCTCCGCACCGGTTCGCTTCGCGATCTGTTGCCAGGTGACGAACGAGGAGTGGTGTTCCATCTCCGTGAGGACGATGTTGTCACCCGGGTCGAGCTCGTGGAGCCCCCACGCGTAGGCGACGAGGTTCATCGCCTCGGTGGTGTTCTTGGTGAAGATCATCTCCTCGCGGCCGTCGGCACCGACGAACTCCGCGAGGCGGTCGTGGGCCTCCTCGTAGGCGATGGAGGCCTCCTGGCTGAGGTGGTGGATGCCGCGGTGGACGTTGGCGTTGGTCCCGCGGTAGTAATCGACGATCGCTTCGACGACCGGCTCGGCGGTCTGGCTCGTCGCCGCGTTGTCCAGGTACACCAGGTCCTGGCCGTCGCCGACCTCCCGCTCGAGGATCGGGAAGTCCTCGCGTACCCGCTCAACGTCGAGCGCCGCGGAGTCGTGCGTACTCATTACTGTGATAGTGGATCCGGAGGCGTAACACTTCTTCGGTCGACCTAGTTCTCGGCCGCGGAGAAACGGAGCGGGCCGGGGGACCGATCATCCCGGCGGGAAACGATCCCCCACGGGCACAAGACCGATTATGCTGGGCGGAGAGTCCCATCCATGGGCCGATTCAGGTCGCTGTTCCTCGGGAGCCGCGTCCGGGTCGCGGTCACCGCCGTCGTCGGGCTCGTCCTCGTCGCCGGGGTGCTCGTCGCGGTAGCGGCGGCGGCGGGCGTGTTCGGCGTGCCGACGGTCGACGGCGTCGACAACCGTTTCGGAACGGTCAACGACACGGCGACGATCATCGAGACGGACGTCAGCGTCGACAACCCGAACCCGATCGGCGTACAGCTGGGGGGTCTGACCCTCGACTACGGCGTGTCGATGAACGGCGTCGACATGGCGAACGGGACCAAAGAGGGCGTTTCCCTGGGTTCGGGGGCGTCGACGGTGTCCCTGCAGACCCGGATGGACAACGAACGGATCCCCGCGTGGTGGGTCACACACGTCCGGAACGGGGAGCGGACGGATCTGACGGTGACAGCGGAGGCACAGTCCTCGCTTCTGGGCGAGTCGTTCGAGGCCCCGGAGATCGACCGGGAGATATCGACCGACATCGACGCGGCGCTGGACTCCACCGAGACCCGCCCGGTCGACGCCGACCGAACGCTGGTGTCCGACCCGGTGCTGTACATCAACGAGACGAGCGGGTCCTGGGGGGAGGTGACCGACGCCGAGACGGAGATCGAGATGACCTTCGTCGTCTACAACCCGAAGCTGTATCCGGTCCCGCTCTCGGAACTCGGCTACGAGATGTCGATGAACGACGTCGACGTGGGGTCGGGACAGTCCGAGGGCGAGACGGTCGTCCCGCCGGAGTCGACGGCCACGGTGACGACCACGACCGCCATCCGGAACGAACGGCTGGACGAGTGGTGGGTGTCACACCTCCGGCGCGACCAGGTCACCGACCTCACGATCGACTTCTCCGCCCGCATCGACCTGACCGACGGGGGCGGCGGGGCGATCAGGGTCCCGCTCGATTCGATAACCCACCAGTTCGAGACGGACGTCTTCGGGACGAAAAACGGGACCGCCCCGGAGTCGGGGGACCCGGAGGAGTGAGATCCGCCTGCCGGCGGGCTGCCGTGACGCGCCGTCGACCGACTGCCGGGACGTCCCGCCGCCGATCACTCGGCAGTTTTGACCGCTATTTGGGTACCCTTTTACTTCTGGAATCCAAGTTAAGAACGAATGTCGCGCGGAAATTTCAAGTGGACGAGACGACAGGTGTTGGCCGCTACCGGAACAGCCATCGGAGGAGGCCTGGCCGGATGCCAGGGGATCCTCGGCGACGACGGGTCGGACGAACTCGTGACACACGAGCGGTTCGGTGACGGCGACACCTCCTTTACTTACCAGACGAGCACGTTTTACACGCCCGTAGAGGAGGAAAGCGACCAGCCGGCGGCCGCGCCGGCGATCCGGACCCAGCACGAGGAGTGGGCCGAGAACCACCCCGACTACCGGATCGAGGTCGAGTACCCGGCGTTCGGGCAGTGGAAGGACAACCTCCTGATACAGGCCTCACAGGGGGAGGCGCCCGACGGATCGACGCTCGACTCCAAGTGGGTGGCCGACTTCTACCAGTACCTCCAGCCGCTGAACGACTACGTCGACGACGGGGCCATCGACGACTTCTTCCCGTTCGTCCGGGAGACCGCGATGCAGGACGGCGACCTGCTGGCCGCCTGGAAGTACACCGGCTGTCGGTGTCTGTACTACCGACAGGACCTCCTGGACACGTACAACGACGGCAACCCGCCGGAGACCTGGCCCGAACTCATGTCCGTCGGCCAGGACATCGTCGAGAACGAGGACATGGATGCGTACATGTTCCAGTCCTCGACGGCGCTGGCGAACCTCCCGTACTTCTGGAGTCTGGGCGGCGACCTCGTCGACGACGAGGGCGCGCCGGCCCTGCAGGACAACCGAGATGCGCTGGTCGGCGCACTCCAGTTCATCCGGGATCTCGTCGATAACGGCGTCACACCCGAGCGTACCGCGAACATAGACGCGGTCGAGGACCTTCCCAGGGAGGGCCGGAACGGCAACCTCGCGATGTTCGTCGGCAATCAGGACCAGATCGTGCGCAACCTCCGGAATCCGATCCAGGAGAACGACGACGTCCCCGACGACCAGTGGGAGCGCTGGCAGGTCGCGAAGATTCCGCGGCCCGAGGACGGCGAGCACACCACCGGGGTCGGCGGCTGGACGGAGGGAGCGTTCATCGAGGGCGACGGCGACGACGCCGACGCGATGAAGGAGTTCATCGCCAAGCACGCCGAACCGGAGTCGATGGCGCGGTACTGCGACGC
>CAYSJP010000289.1:0-2968 GCA_964431395.1 uncultured Halobacteriales archaeon | reverse complement strand
CAACTGGCTGAACCTGCTGCAGTTCGGGTTCATCGTGTTGATCTCGGCGCCGGTGCTGGACGCGCCCTGGACCCGGGTGCTCCCGCTCGCCCACGGGAGTGCGATGCTCCAGCGCTCGATGGTCGACGGCGTCCGGCTGTGGGAGTTCGGACTCGCCGAACTCGGGTTGCTCGTCGGCGTCGCCGTCGGCTACCTCGGGGCCGGGTACCTCGTCTTTCACTACGCGACGCGGCGGGCACGCCGACTCGGCGTCCTCGGGGATTACTAGCCCCGCATCATTATCACAGATCGGCGGTCCGGAACCGCCGGAAGCCGAGCACGAGCGGCGCGACGATCCAGACGGCGAGCAACAGGAGCGCACTCCACCAGTCGACGTAGAAGGGGGTTCCCTCCCCGACGTACTGGGCCGCTCGGTTCAGATCGAACCCGGCCCGTACGAGGCGGGAAAACGACTCCCGTGGCCCGGCGAGCTGGAGCAACAGTCCCCAGTCGGGTGTCGTGACGTCGCCGGGCACGCCGAAGCGATGAATCACGGTGAAGCCAAAGGAAACGAGCCCGCTCCAGAGGGACGCCAGGAGCAGGTACCCGCCGACGGCCCCGAACGTGATTCGTCGGTCGCTCGTGGTCGCCATCGACAGGCCGATGGAGACCCCCACGAACGCCGTCCCGTAGAGAGCGGTCGCGAACAGGAACCACGGATACCACAGCACCCCGTCGGTCCCGTACCGGACGGCGCCGACGACGCCGGCGATGGCCAGCGCCACCAGCGTCGGAACGATCAGGACGACCGTCCGGCCGAGGAAAGTTCCGACGACGAGGTCCCTCCGTGAGTGGGGAAACGACAACTCGAGTAGCAGGCTCCCGTCCTCGCGGTCGTCGGAGATCGATCGGTACCCGAGCAGAACACCGAGCGCCGGAACGAGGGTCCCGACGATGCTGGCGAGCCCGTCCAGAAACGCGACGAAGGAATCCTCGCCGAGGTATCCGTGGCCGACGGCGTACCCGACGAACAGCACCGACAGGAGGCCGGCGAGGAGCCAGACGGTTCGGGATCGGCTCGCGTCGGTGACGTTCTTGTAGGCGACGTCGCGCCAGCTCATGTGAGATCCCTCCCGGCGAAGCGCCGATACGCCAGCCCGATGGGCCCGACGGCCCAGAGCACGAACAGGACGAGCGCCGCCCATTCGCCGAGATACCAGGCGCCGTCGACGCTCGCGCCCGGGTCGATGAAGCCATCGATCACCCGGCTGAAGACGGAGCCGGGATCGAGGCCGAACACGAACTCCAGGACGGCCGGGGTGTCATCGCCGATGATCCCGGCCTCGCCGAGGCCGAGTTCGATCGCGCCCGTGATGCCGTCCCAGACGACCACGAACAGGAAAAACAGCCCGCCCGCGATCACGAGGGCGCGCTGTTTCGTCGAGACCGACAGCGACGCGGCCACGCCCAGGCCGATCCAGACCGCGGCGTACGCGAGCGTTACGAGAACGAACCCGAGAAAGGGGAGCAGATCGAGGGTTCCGAAGGGGTACACGACGAGCAACCCGGCGACAACCAGCGCCGCAAGCATCACGCCACACACCAGTCCGGCACGGCTGGCGAACTTCCCGAGAACGACGTCCGCCCGGCTCTGTGGTAGCGACAGCGAGAGCAAGATCGCGCCGGACTCGCGCTCGCTCACGACCGCGTTGTACCCCAGCAACACCCCGACGAAGGGGACGACCCCGGTGAACCAGCTCGTTGCGTACCCGGCGAACCGTGCAGTCGTATGTGGTTCCTCCGTGAACAGGGGGTACGTGTACCCGGCTGCGACGATGGCCAGCGCGGGCAGCGCCAGCAGGAACTTCACCAGCCGCGGCCCGACGGTCACCCCCCGGTCGGTTCGAGCGACGGTACGCCACGCCATGGTCACTCGCCTCCGGTGTACTCGACGAACATGTCCTCCAGGGAGGCCTCCTCGGTCCGGAAGTTCACCACGTCCACGCCCGCGTCGTACAGCTCCACGAGGACGTCCATCTTCGCGTCGTTGGTGCAGGTCACCTTGAGGGTGTCGTCGTCCCGAACCGTCACCGTCTCGACGCCCGGGACGTTCCGTACTGCCCCCGCCGTCCCGGACGTCAACTCGTCGACGGCGATCACGAGTTTGGTGCCGCCGCCGAGGGACTCCCGCAGCCCCGCGATGGTGTCGACGGCGACGAGTTCGCCGTTCTGGAGGATGCCCACCCGGTCACACACCGCCTCGACCTGCTCGAGGATGTGCGAGGAGAAGAAGATCGCGGCGCCGCGGTCCCGTTCCTCCCGGAGGATCGTCCGGATCTCCGCGGCGCCGTTGGGGTCGAGTCCCGTGGTCGGCTCGTCGAGGATCAGGAGGTCGGGGTCGCCTGCTAGCGCCATCCCCAGCACGAGGCGCTGTTTCATCCCCTTGGAGTAGTCGCTGGCCTTCCGGTCGGCGGCGTCCCGGATGCCGACGCGGTCGAGGATCTCGACGGGGTCGGCGTCGGCGTCCTTCGACCGGATGGCGTACTCGAGGTGCTGGCGACCGGTGAGCCGATCGAACACGGAGTACCCCTCCGGAAGGACGCCGATCCGTTCGCGTGCGGCGACGCCCTCGGTCTGACAGTCGTGGCCGAACAACTCGACCGATCCGGCGGTCGGCCGCACGAAGTCCAAGAGGAGGTTGATGAACGTCGACTTGCCGGCGCCGTTCGGCCCGAGAAACCCGAAGATTTCGCCCTCGTCGACGGCGAGGTCGACCCGATCGAGCGCCGTTACCGTGTCGTACCGCTTGGTGAGTCCGTTCGCCGCGATCGCGACCATACCCGTGTGTCCCGGGGGCGACGACTAAAACCCCGTTCACCGTCTCCCGGGTTGAAACGGGACCGAAAAATCCGGACCGCCGGGCGGTGGCGGATCGACCGCCACCGGAGGCTGGTCGATCGCTACAGATTGGCCACGACGAGCGCACCCT
>CAYSJP010000288.1:0-2971 GCA_964431395.1 uncultured Halobacteriales archaeon | reverse complement strand
GGTCGTGACACAGCTTCCGGACGTAGGTGCCACTCTCACACCGGATCGACAGGAGAACCCTCCGACCCTCGACCTCGAGGGCGGTGAGGTCGTGGATCTCCCGCACCCGCAACTCGCGGTTCACCGCGCTCTTGCGTGGGGGCTTCTGGTGGATCGGCCCCTCGAACTCCCCCAGCACCGACTCGAGGTCCGCCGGCGGGTCGTCGTGGAGTTCCAGCACCGTGACGTAGGACTTCTCGCCAAGCAGGGCCCCGGCGATCCGCGTCGCGTCCCCGAGTAACACGGGGAGACACCCCGTCACTTTCGGATCCAGCGTGCCCGCGTGGGCGGCCTTCCCGACGTCAGCGAGGTCACGGACCCACGCCGACACCTGGTGTGATGAGGGTCCGGCGGGCTTGTCGAGAGCCAGAACGCCAAAGGAGAGCAGGTCGTCGACCGGGCGGTCCGATGGCCGGGGACGTATGGTCATTATTAGAACTCGTAGTCCGCCTCGAACGCGACGGCACCCTCGTCGCGGCCGGGTCGGTAGGCCTCGATGGCGGTCGAGACGACGTCGACGACCGCGTCCTCGCCCCAGCGAGCGGTGTTGACGGCGACGTCGTATATCGACCGGTCCTCGAAGTCGATCCCGTAGTACTCCCGGTAGCGGCGCTTCTCGGAGTCCTCGCGGGCCTTCGTCTCGCGGCGGGCCGCCTCCGGCTCCGATCCCTCGCGGTCGGCGATCCGGGCCGCGCGGACCTCGAGTGGGGCGTCGAGCCACACCCGCAGGTCGGCGTAGTCGCCGGCCATCCATCCCGACAGCCGGGACTCGAGGACGAGGTCGTCGTGGTCCCGCGCCGTCCGCCTGAGGCGGCGATCCAGGTCGCGATCGATCGAGTCGTCCTCCTCCGCGAGGGCGTTGAACTCGACGAGTGAGTAACCACGTTCGTCAGCCAGCGAGCGGAAGATGTCGCCGCCGCTGACGTGATCCAGATCGAGGGCGTCCGCGATCGCAGTCGCGACGGTGGTCTTCCCGCCACCCGGGGGTCCGGAGATGGTTATGAGCATGTAGAACGTCGGTATCGGCGCGGTGAAAGGCGTTTCCCTCCGCCGGCGTAGCCCCTCAGGACGGCGTCGTCTGGACGTTCAGCGCCTTTCGGATGACCTGCGTGAACGCCATCGAACACAGGAAATACCAGACGATCCAGGCCTGCATCGGGCCGAGGACGCTGGTCGTCCAGCCGCCCTGTGTACTCAGGTCGCCGATGAACGGCAACACGGCGGTGGCACCTTCGATGTGTCCGTCGCGGATCATCCAGAACATCCACAGGAACGCCGGCACGGTCAGGAGCATGATCCACACCATCGGGCGGAACTGGAGTTTGAACATGCCCAGCTGGTCGCCCATCGCCTCCATCTGTTCTTCCTTGATCTCCTCTAGGGCCTCGTCGTCACCGCGCTCCTTGGCGGCCTTGCGGCGATCCTGGATCTCCTGCATCTGGTCTTGGTACTTGCCCATCTTCTCCATGTCCATCAGGTTCGCCTGCAACAGCGTCGAGTACAGCCCGGTGAGCACCGCGAGCGTCAGGATGACGAGGTAGAAGGGAAGCATCTGGTTGAGCGGGCCCAGGAGCAGATCGACCGTTCCGCCGACCGCGTTCCGGACCGGCTGCTGGGAGTACCCCAGAAACAGCAGGACGCTCCCGACCGCGGCCCCTTTGTCCCAGATCGTCCAGCCGGCGCCCTCGTCGTCGGTGTCGGAACTGATGGTCGTACCGTCGTCTTCCCGGATCGCGTCCTCGATTTCGTCCCGGTCCGCGAGTTCGAACCCGTCGCCCGAGTCGACGAGGACGCCCTGCTCGATCAGCCGCCCCCACTGGCCGCTCGACAGTTCGTCGTTGACGTCGCCCCACTCGACCGACTCGCCGTTCTCCGTCCGGCCGAGAAGGACCGAGATTGCCTCCGCGAGTTCGGGTTCGTCCTCGACGAGCGAGGATACGTTCGCTGCGGCTCGTGCCATCACCCGTAGTTGGAGGTCAGACATAATCAACCTTTTACTTCCCACACCGTCGGCTCCGGTACGTGACCCGCCGGCGCCGGACCGGTTCCCGGCCGGATGTCTGCTGACGGCGGACCGGACCCCGACCGGAGGTCCGCCGACGACGGATCGGCCCCCAGGGGGTGAACCGCCGGCGATAAGACCCCGGACGGCGCAACCCGGGGCATGGCAGTCGTCGAGACGGTCGTCACGGCGCTGTGGGCGATGCTTCCGGCTTACCTCCCGAACAACGTCGCCGTCGTCGCCGGCGGCGGCCGGCCGATCGACGGCGGGCGAACCTGGGGCGGCCGACGGATCCTCGGCGACGGCAAGACGTGGCGAGGGACGGCGGTCGGCGTCACCGTCGGCGCCCTCCTGGCCGTCGGGCTGAACGAGGTCCGGCCGGCCGGCCTGCTCGGGGCGACGTTGCCGGAGTTCCCGATCGTCGCGGCGATCGCGCTCCCCGCCGGAGCGATGCTCGGCGACATCGCCGCCTCCTTTCTCAAGCGCCGGACCGGCCGGGAGCGCGGCGCAGCCTTCCCGGTCGTCGACCAACTCGACTTCGTCGTCGGCGCGCTCGCTCTCGGCGCGGTCGCCGCCCCCGGGTGGTTCGGCGACACCTTCTCCCCCGACGTGGTGCTCGCAGTCGTCCTGATCACGCCGCTTCTCCACCTCGGGACGAACCTGATCGCGTACCTGCTCGGGCTCAAGGACGAGCCGTGGTGACGGTATCCGGCTTGCCCGCCCCGTCCGCCGCGTGGGCCCCGTCCGCCGCGTGTGGAGACGCGGCGCGCGTCGCGCAGGATTTTTATCGACCCGAGGTGGACTGTGATGCCATGGGAACACGCGAATCGAGAGCCGTCGTGTCGCCGGTGATGACGCCCGCACACGACCCATGACGTCGGAGCGCATCTGTCTGATCGACGTCGTCGGCCTGACGCCCGATCTCGTCGG
>CAYSJP010000287.1:0-2974 GCA_964431395.1 uncultured Halobacteriales archaeon | reverse complement strand
CCCGAGGCACCGGGAGCGGGCGACCGGGAACGGTAGGATTTACTGTCCCGCTCTCACATTCGGTGGTAATGAGTGGCGAGCAGGAACTCGGCATAACCGAGTCCAAGGAACACAGCACGGGAGAGTGGTACGCGGAGGTCATCCGGAAGGCCGAACTCGCGGACTACGCGCCGATGGGCGGATTCATCGTCGTCCGGCCCCGGGGGTACGCCCTCTGGGAGCGGGTCGAGGAGTACCTCGACGGGTGGTTCGCGGAGACCGGCGTCGGGAACGCCTACTTCCCGATGTTCATCCCCGAATCGTACCTCGAAAAGGAGAAGGACGTCGTCGAGGGGTTCGATCCCGAGGTGGCGTGGGTCACGAGAGGCGGGTACGACGAACTCGAGGAGGAGCTGGCGGTCCGCCCGACGAGCGAGTCGATCATCACGCCGTTCATGTCCCGGTGGACCCGGAGCCACCGGGACCTGCCCGTGCGCCTGAACCAGTGGTGCTCGGTCGTGCGCTGGGAGGCCACCGAGACCAAGCCGTTCTTCCGGACCAAGGAGTTTCTCTGGCAGGAGGGCCACACCGCCCACGAGACCGGAGCGGAGGCCCACGAGGAGACCATGACCCGCCTGGAGCAGTACGAGCGCCTCTACGATGAGGTGTTCCGGATACCGGTCCTGAAGGGCCGCAAGCCCGAACACGACACGTTCCCCGGGGCGGACATGACCACGACCGTCGAGGCGCTGATGCCCGACGGAAAGTCCGTACAGGGGGGCACCTCACACCATCTCGGGCAGTCCTTCGCCGAAGCGTACGACCTCACGTTCGTCGACGAGGACGAGGAGGAGCGCGTGGCTCACACCACGTCCTGGGGGGTGTCCTGGCGGGCGCTGGGCGCGCTGATCATGACCCACTCCGACGACCAGGGCCTCGTGCTCCCCCCGAAGATGGCCAGGGAGCAGGTCGTCGTCGTCCCGATCTGGCAGGAGGACACCCGCGAGGAGGTGCTCGCGTACGCCGAGGCCGTCACGGAGATCCTCGACGGGCGGGGCATCCGCGTCCACCTCGACGACCGCGACACCCGGAACCCGGGGTTCAAGTACAACGAGTGGGAGCTAAAGGGCGTCCCCCTCCGGATCGAGGTCGGCCCGAACGAGGTCGCGAGCGACGAGGCGACGGTCGTTCACCGCCCCGACGGCGAGTCGTTCGTCGAACATCGGGTGGATCTCGGGGACGCGATCGAGAACCACTTCGAAGCGGTCGAGGAGAAACTCCACGACGCCGCGGCCGAGAACCTCGAGGAGAACGTCCGGGAGGCCGGGAGCCGCGAGGAGATCCTGGGGACGATCGGCCAGCACGGCGGGTACGTGAAGTGTGGCTGGTGTGGCGATGAGGCCTGCGAGGACCCGATCAAGGACGCCATCGCCGCCGAGATCGTCATGGTCCCGCTGGACCCCGACGAGGAGCCGATCCACGAGGAGTGTGCGATCTGCGGCGAGACGGCGGTCGAGACCGCCTACTTCGCCAGGACGTACTGACCGGGGGTTCCGTAATACCGGGCGATGTGTCCCCCCCACTGGAGCGTGCGCGTCCGTCCACCGTACGACCGCCTGCCCGCCGGTCGTGGATCGATCGTCCCCCCTCGCGGGCCGGTCGTCTGCCGATCATGCGTTGATCGTTCGCTGATCATCCGCATCGATCATTTGGTATTAATACGATAGTATTCATAATATACCCTTATTTGGTAAATATATATCCTTATACATGCATGATCAGGGTTATGTGGACCGGTTCCCTGTTAGTAATATACATGGTTGACTCTACATCCTCGGGCGATGGGACCCCCGGGCTCGTGGACCCATCGGCGACCCGATCGAACTGCGGGGTCGGCGTAGTCATGGACGTGGACGGCGGTGGTGGACACGACATCGTAGCCGACGGGATCGAACTGCTCGAGAACCTCGAACATCGCGGCACGACTGGTGCCGAGGATGACACCGGCGACGGCGCCGGGATGCTGTTGCGGACGCCCCGGGCGTTCTTCGCCGAGGTAACCGACTTCGACCTGCCCGACACGTACGCCGTCGGGTCGCTTTTCATGCCCACGGACGACGACGCAGCAGCGGGCCTCAAGCAACTGATCGCGGAGGAGTTCCGGAAGGCGGACCTCGACGTGGTCGGCTGGCGGTCGGTGCCCACCGACAACAGCGACCTCGGGCAGACGGCCCTGAACTCCGAGCCGGACCTCACACAGGTGTTCGTCGCCCCCGACGGACTCTCGATGGACGCGTTCGACCGCGCCCTGTACGTCGCTCGCCGCACGATCGAGAACCGCGTGGAACGCGATGACCCACCCGGCGCGGAGCGCTTCTACGTCTGCTCGCTCGACCGCCAGACGGTCGTCTACAAGGGGCTTCTGAAGGGCGACCAGCTCGCGGGCTACTTCCCGGATCTGAGCGACGAGCGCGTCCGGTCGTCGTTCGTGCTCGTGCACGCCCGGTTCTCGACGAACACGCTCGGTGCCTGGCACCTCGCACACCCCTACCGGCGGATCATCCACAACGGCGAGTTCAACACCATCCAGGGCAACATCAACTGGATGCGCGCCCGCGAGACGGACCTCGAAACCGACGCCTTCGACGCCGGGAAGGTGACGCCGATCATCGACGACCCCGACCAGTCCGACACCGCCAGCGTCGACAACGCCCTCGAACTCCTGATGGAGGGTGGCCGCGACCTGCCCCACGCCCTCCGGATGCTCATCCCGGAGGCCTGGCGCCCCGAGGAGAGCGACATGCCCGAGCAGCGGGAGGCGTGGTACGACTTCCACGCCTCGCTGGTCGAGCCCTGGGACGGCCCCGCCCTCGTGATCGCCACCGACGGCGACCGCGTCGGGGGCGTCCTCGACCGCAACGGCCTGCGTCCCTGCCGGTATGAGGTCACCGGCGACGGGCGCCTGATCATGGCCAGCGAGGCCGGCGCGCTCGAG
>CAYSJP010000286.1:0-2999 GCA_964431395.1 uncultured Halobacteriales archaeon | reverse complement strand
TCGTCCCGGAGCAGACCGCGCCGGGACAGGCCCGGATGCAGTTCGAGGAGCGGGCGCAGGGACGACTCGACGACCTCGCGACCGCGTTCCGCGAGGCCGGCGGGGGCGCCGAGACGCGGCTAGTGTTCACGCACGACGAGGAACAGACCCTCGACCGCGTTGCCGGCGAGACGGGGTGTGGGGCGATCCTCGTCCCGAACCCCGCTCCCGACGTCACGCGGTTGCTCGTCCCCCTCCGCGGGGAGGTAGACGTGGGGCGGGTCACCGGGTTCGTGGCGGCGCTGATCGGCAACAGGGATATCATGGTGACACTCTCGCACGTCGCCGAGAACGAGGAGAGGGTGGAGGCGGGGCGATCCATGGTCGAGGACGCGGCGACGCGGCTCCGCGAGAGGGGGATGCCGACCGGATCGATCACGACGGAGGTCACGGTCTCCGGAACGCCGGTGGAGGCCATCGCGACCACGGCCGCCGAACACGACGCCGTCGTCATGGGCGAGAGCGAGCCGTCGCTGAGATCGTTCCTGTTCGGAGAAGCGTCGAAGCGGGTCGCCGCGCGGTCGCTCGGCCCGGTCGTCGTCGTTCGGCAGGAACGGGGTCCGGAAACGTCCGGGGAGGCCTGATCGCCCGACATGGGCCGCACCCGGATCGGCGACACAGCCGACGGCCGGCGGATCGAGGTCTCCCGGGAGGTTCCGGTTCCCGCTGACCGGGCGTGGTCGCTGCTGACTGACACCGATCGCTGGCCCGAGTGGGGGCCGTCGGTGCGGGCCGTGGAGTGTACCGACCGCGAGATCCGCGCCGGGTCCACTGGGCGCGTCGAGACGGTGCTGGGGATCCGGGTGCCCTTCGAGATCGTGACCTGCGAGCCGTACCGCTGGACCTGGCGGGTCGCGGGGATCCCGGCGACCGGGCACCGCGTCGAGCCACTCGGCGAGAATCGCTGTCAGGTCGTCTTCGAGATGCCCCTGCCGGCGGCGGGGTACGTCCCCGTCTGCCGGCGCGCGCTGGATCGGATCGCTCACCTCGTGTGATCTGTTGATCGAATCGGAGACCCGACCGACCGATCGCCCACCCATCGAGGAACAGTCGGGCGACCGAGCGAAACGGGGAACGCTGTTCCCTGACCTTTCTTATATAGTTGACATACGGACTACTAAACATAAGGAAATTTATCACACGTGTGTATTTATGCGTGTAGATAAACAAACATAGGTATATAATGCCCAGAAAAACAGTATCCCCATTACGTTTATCCATCGATGATGCCGATGGGTGATCGTGGAAAGCACACCACACGATAGCGACGTGGACGCGCAGTCGATAACGCGACGCCAGGTGATTGCGACGCTCGGGGCCGTCTCAGGGGTCGGGACGCTAGCGGGTTGCCTTTCGGAAGACGAGAGCACCCTCGGGACGGCGACCGAGGAAAGCACTGACGACGGCACGGCGACGGTCACCGAGGGGACACCGGACGTAGAGGAGTTCCAGTTGCTCGAGGCGACTATCCCCGAGATACACCGCGCGATGGTGAGCGGCGAGATCTCGGCGACGGAACTGACGGAACAGTATCTCGCACGCATCGAGGCCTACGACAGCGAACTACAATCGTTTCTCACGGTGAACGATGACGCGGTCAGCCGGGCGGAGTCCCTCGACCAGACGCTGGCCGAAAGCGGTCCGGTCGGACCGCTCCACGGGATCCCGATCGCGCTCAAAGACAACAACGACACCGCCGATATGCCGACCACGAGCGGCTCGGAGACGATGGAGGGCGTCGTTCCCCCGGACGATGCGGAAATCGTCGAGCGGCTGCGAGGCGCCGGGGCCATCGTCGTCGGCAAAACGAACATGCACGAGTTCGCGGCGGGCATAGAGACGTACAGTTCACTGGGGGGTCAGACCGTCTCACCGTACGGCTACGCTCCCGGGGGCTCGAGCGGCGGCAGTGCCGCAGCGCTCGCGGCGAACCTGGCCACGATATCGACGGGAACTGACACCTGTGGATCGGTCCGCATCCCGCCGGCGAACAACAATGCGGTCGGAATTCGGGGGACGATGGGACTCGTCAGCCGGGATGGCATCGCGCCGATGTCTGTCTCACAGGACATCGCCGGCCCGATGACGCGGACCGTCAGCGACGCCGCGATCATGCTCGACGTGATGGCCGGGTACGACTCGAACGACCCGGCGACCGGGGCAGCTATCGGAAACATCCCCGTCGGTGAGGACCCCCCGATAACCACGGCCATCGACGACACCGACGACGTCTCGAGTTACACCGACTTTCTCAACGAGGATGGCCTCGACGGCGCCCGGATCGGTCTGGTACGGGACTTCCTCGATGAGGAAAACGGTGCATCGGTCATCACGGTCGTCGAGACCGCAGTTGAGGACATGGAGTCGGCCGGTGCCGAGGTCGTCGACCCGGTTTCGGCACCGGAGGCGGATGGGGTTATTCTCTCCGAGTTCCGCCGGGAGTTCAACAACTACCTCTCGTCGTTCGATGATCCGGACGCCCCCGAGAACCTCTCGGAGATCGGCGACCAGCCGGACAACATCCATCCCGAAGTCGCGCCGATCGTCGATGCCTTCCTCTCCGTCGAGGTCGAGACCCTCGACGAGAACGTCGACTACCTCCAGGCGATCGCTGCCCGGAACGAACTCGCGGTCGTTGACGAGGAGGGGCCGGAGCTGGGCAACAAACGCCAGGTTCTCGCCACGATGGCCGAACACGACCTCGACGCGATGCTGTATCCGACGCTCTCCGAACCGCCGGTAGACATTCCCGAGGCCGAGGGCGAGTACCCGGACCAGGAGGGGTCGAACTGTAATCTGAGCGCTGCAACCGGGCTTCCGGCGATCACGTTCCCGGGGGGCTTCACCGACGACGGGCGCCCGGTCGGTCTCGAACTGATCGGCCGACCCTGGACGGAGGGGCGCCTCATCGAACTCGCCTACGCCTACGAACAGCGCACTGAACACCGCACTGCACCGGA
>CAYSJP010000285.1:0-3006 GCA_964431395.1 uncultured Halobacteriales archaeon | reverse complement strand
TGCCCGTCTCGCCGAGCACGGCGATGACACCGCCAGTCATGTACTCACAGCCGTGATCGCCGACGCCCTCGATGACGCCCTTCGTGCCCGAATTGCGGACCGCGAACCGCTCGCCGGCGACGCCGTTGATGTAGGCTTCCCCCTGTGTCGCGCCGTAGAGGGCGACGTTGCCCACGAGGACGTTCTCGTCGGCGGCGTAGCCGGCGTCCGGCGGCGTTCGGACGATCAGTTTCCCGCCCGAGAGCCCCTTGCCGACGTAGTCGTTCGCGGTGCCGACCAGATCCATCGTCACGCCGTCCTGCAGGAAGGCCCCGAAGCTCTGTCCGGCCGAGCCGTCGAAGCGGACGGTGATCGAGTCCTCCGCCAGCCCCTCGACCCCCCGCTCCCGTGAGATGCGGTTCGAGAGGGTCGCTCCGATCGCCCGGTCCGTGTTGTCGATCTCCGCGTCGACTGTGACCGGCTCCCCGTTCTCGAGTGCGGGTCGGGCCTCCTCGAGGAGCTCCCAGTCGAGCTGGTCGTCGATGTCGTCGGGCTGCTCGCGGGTCTTGTAGCGATCGACGTCGTACGCCGACTCGGGTTCGACGAGGATGGCCGAGAGATCGATCTTCTCCGCCTTCTCCTGTGAGACGTCGCTGCGCTGTGCGAGCGCGTCGACCCGACCGATCATCTCGTCGACGGTCCGGAAGCCCAGCTCGGCCATGATCTCGCGGAACTCCTGGGCCAGGAAGGTCATGTAGTTGATCACGTGCTGGGGCTGACCGGGGAACCGCTCGCGGAGCTTCTCGTCCTGGGTTGCGACGCCGACGGGACAGGTGTTCTCGTGACACTGCCGGGCCATCACGCACCCCGAGGTGACCATCGAGGCGGTTCCGAAGGCGTAGCCCTCGGCCCCGAGAAGCGTCGCGATTGCCACGTCGCGGCCGGTCTTGAGACCGCCGTCCGTGGTGACGGTGATCCGGTCGCGCAGCCCCGTCGCCACGAGCATCTGGTTTGCCTCTGCGAGCCCGAGTTCCCAGGGGACGCCGGCGTTCTTGATCGAGGTCTTGGGGGAGGCGCCAGTCCCGCCGGAGTGCCCGGAGATGTGAACCTTGTCGGCCTTTGCCTTGGCGACGCCGGCTGCGATGATGCCGACGCCGTCCTCCGCGACCAGCTTCACGTTCACGTCGGCCTCGGGGTTCGAGGCCTTCAGGTCGTGGATGAGCTGTTTCAGGTCCTCGATGGAGTAGATGTCGTGCTGGGGCGGCGGGGAGATGAGGTCCACGCCCGGAACGGTTTGACGGGTGTGGGCGATGTGCTCGACGACCTTGTGGCCCGGCAGGTGTCCGCCCTCGCCGGGCTTGGACCCCTGGGCCATCTTGATCTGGAGTTCGTCGGCGCTGGTGAGGTAGGCGTTGGTGACGCCGAAGCGACCGGAGGCGACCTGCTTCACCTTGGATTCCTTTTCGGTGTCGAACCGCTCGGGCGGCTCGCCGCCCTCGCCGGTGTTGGATTTGGCGCCGATGCGGTTCATCGCCATGGCGTTGTTCTCGTGGGCCTCCGGCGAGATCGACCCCAGACTCATCGCTGCAGTGGAGAATCGTTTGACGATGTCCGTGACGGGTTCGACCTCCTCGATCGGGACCGGGTCGCGCTCCGAGTCGAACTCGAGGAGGCCACGCAGGGTCTGGAGTTTCTCGGTCTGGTCGTTGATGGCCTCGGCGAACTCCCCGTACTGCTCGTAGTCCCCGCTACCGTCCGCCTGCTGGAGGTTGCCCACCGTGTCGGGGTTCCACTGGTGATGGATGCCGCCCGTGCGGTTCTCGAACTCGCCCTGGCGCTCGATCTCGGGATCCGATCCGAAGCCCGCCTCGTGGCGCTCCCGGAGGTCCTCCTCGATCTCCGCGATTCCGATCCCCTCGGTGCGGTTCTCGGTGCCCTCGAAGTACTCCGCGACGAACCCCGAATCGAGGCCGACGGCCTCGAAGATCTGGGCGCCCTGGTAGGACTCGACCGTCGAGATCCCCATCTTCGACATGACCTTCAACAGGCCGTCCTCGACGGCCGTGACGTACGCCTCGATCGCCTCCTCGGGGTCGGCGCCGTCGGGCCCGGCGACGACGTCCTCGATCGTCCGGTAGGCGAGGTAGGGGTTGATCGCGCCGGCGCCGTAGCCGACGAGCGTGCAGACGTCGTGGACGGTCCTGGCCTCGCCCGACTCCACCACGAGACCGACGTGGTTCCGGAGGCCGTTCCGTACGAGGTGGTGGTGGACCGCGCCGGTCGCGAGCAGGCTCGGGATGGCGATCCGATCCTCGTCCATCGCCCGGTCGGAGAGGACGATCACGTCGTCCTCGGCCGCGGCGGTGGCGGCCTCCTCGCGGACGCGCCCGACGGCCGCCTCGAGGCTCGTTTCGGCGTCGAAGGTGACGTCGATCGTCGTCGCCGCGAGGCCGTCCGCGTCGAGGTCGGCCAGGGCCGACAGCTCCTCGTTTCGGAGGATCGGCGAGTCGAGCACGAGCTGGTTCGCGTGTTCGGGCGACTCGTCGAGCAGATTGCGCTGGTTGCCGAGCCGGGTTTCGAGGCTGAAGACGAGATCCTCGCGGATGTTGTCCACCGGCGGGTTCGACACCTGGGCGAACAGTTGCTTGAAGTACGACGAGAGAGGTCGGTTGAAGTCCGACAGCACCGTGAGGGGCGTGTCGTCGCCCATCGACCCGACGGGGTCCTTTCCGTCGGTGGCCATCGGCTCGATGAGGTTGTCGAGCTCGTCGTGGGTGTAGCCGAAGGCGACCTGGCGCGAGCGGAGTTCCTCGAGCGTGCCCTCCGGGACCGTCGCGGGATCCGACACCAGATCCTCCAGGCCGACCTGCTTTTCGCTCACCCACTCCGCGTAGCGCTCGTCAGTGAGGTCCTCGAACACCTCCTCCTCGGGGACGATGCCCTCGCCGGGCTCGGCGAGGAACAGCTCGCCGGGCTGGAGGCGGCCGCGGCGCTGTACGTTCGCGGGGTCGGTCTCGAGCGCGCCCG
>CAYSJP010000284.1:0-3032 GCA_964431395.1 uncultured Halobacteriales archaeon | reverse complement strand
CGCCATCGAACGCGACTCGACCGCCCGAGTGGCGACATCGGGCGAAGGCGGGGAGACCGTCACCGACGCGACCGATCCGACGACGACCGACCCCGGACAGGACACCGCCGGGACCACTACCGTCGCCCCCGGCGACACGAGCGGGACCAACACCACGGAGATCAACGCCACCGAGGGCGCGAACGTAACCGCGATCGCGACGGGGCAGTCGGTGGTGAACAGGGTGATCGAGCGGTCGCTGTTCGAGACGCTCACCCGGAGTTTCGTGGTGACGCTGGTGGCGGTGTTCCTGGTGTTGACGGTCGGCTACCGGCTGGCGGGCCACGGTGCCGCCCTCGGAGCGGTCACGCTCCTGCCGGTGACGCTTTCAGTGAGTTGGATCCTGGGGACGATGTCGGCCCTCGGGGTTCCGTTCAACGTGCTGACGGTGACGATCACGAGCCTCACCATCGGGCTGGGGGTGTCCTACAGCATCCACGTCAGCGCGCGCTACCGGCTGGAACTCGACCGCCAGGAAAACGCCTGGAGCGCTCTGGAGACGACGCTCACCGGCACCGGCGGTGCACTCCTGGGCAGCGTGGCCACGACGACCGCCGCCTTCGGCACCCTCGGACTGGCGATCCTGCCCGTGCTCGCGCAGTTCGGGCTGATCACCGCCATCACCATCGTGTACGCGTTTCTGGCGAGCGTGCTCGTGCTCCCGACGCTGCTGGTTCTGTGGACCAAATACGCCCGCGTCGACGTCTCACTCCGGCCGCCGACGGAGGTCGTCACGGGCGGCGATGGTGACGCCGAGGCGGACGTCTCCGACGCGTGATCTCCGCCGGGCCACCTCGAAACATCTCCCCCACAGATCACCTCGAACACCCCATGACCCCCCTCAGCTCACGTCGAACACACGCGAGAGGCCGACGGCGGGAACGACGAACGCGACCGTCGCGAGCGCCCACGCCGGGCCGGCAATCGCGGCGACGGCCGCGTCGAGGAGGGGCAGCCCCAGCACGCACGCGCCGACCGCCGGGCCGATGACGTCCGGGGCGGGATCGGCGTACGCCGCCCGCAGGGGCCGGCCGATCCAGACGAGAAACGCCGCCAGGAGGACGCCCCCGACGCCGGCCGCGGCGAGGGGCGGTCGGCGGGCGACGAGGAGGGCGACCACCCCCAGCGCGGCGATGGCGGCGCCGCCGACCGCGGCCAGAACCGGGGCGCGACCGCCCGCGCCAGTCTCGCTCTCGGCCATGTACGTGACGCCGGCGATGTAGAGAACGACGAGCGCGGGCATCGCGAGGACCCACCCCGGGAGGTCGGTCGGCACGACGCCGGCCGCGGTGACGCCGAGGAGGACGTTCAGCCCGCGGCTGCTCCCCATGAACAGGAACCCCACCGCGGATCCCTTGAAGACGCCGTCGTACAGCAGGATGGCGAGCACGAGGGTGGCCGCGGTCGCGCCCCCGACGGCGCCACCCGCGAGGAGGGCGAGTTCGGCGCCGGTCGTGAGCAGGAGGATCCCGACGAACAGGGCGACACGGCGGGGGACATCGCCCGACGGTATCGGTCGCTCCGGGCGCTCGCGGGCGTCCTCCTCGGCGTCGAAGTAGTCGTTCAGCGTGGTTCCGCCGGCGTACAGCAGGACCGAGGCGAGCACGAGTCCGGCGACGCTGACGATCGAAACGCCGCCGCCGCTGGCTGCCGCAAGCGCCGCCCCGAGAACCACATCGGGCGGCGACGTGAACAGGTTCGGGAGGCGGACGAGCGTCGCGTATGCGACGATCGGGTGACGATCGGTCGCCGTCCGGGTCGCGCTCATTTCGTGTGTCCTCCGGGGCGAGCCGAGTCAGGCCCAGCCGTGCTCCTCGAGGTACTCCATCGCGCCGGCGGCCGCCTCCTCGGGGCTGTCGGCGTACGGGTAGAGCTCGATCGTGACGAACCCGTCGTAGTCGCTGTCCTCGACCGCTTGCAGAAAGCCGTCGATGTCCATTCCGCCCTCGCCGAGCTGGGTGTGGACGTGGGTCCCGTCCGCGGGGATGTCCTCCAGGTGATAGTGTGGCGAGTGCGCGCCGAGTTTCCCGACCAGTTCCGCGGGATCCTCGTCGACACAGAAGAAGTGGCCGGCGTCGAAGTTACAGGCCACCCGGTCAGAATCGATCCGATCCAGAAAGGCGAGAAAGTCCTCGGAGGTCTCGATGAGTAACTCGGGCTCGGGTTCGACCAGGACGTCGACGCCGACCTCCTCCGCGGTCGGGGTGACCTCGCGGAGTCCCTCGAGGAACCACTCCATCGCCTGCTCGTCGGAAATCCCCTTCGGAATGGGCCCTCCAGGGGTGATCGAGATGTGATCGGCACCCAGGTCGTCGGCCGTTCGCAGGCAGTTCTTCGTGTGTTCGATCCGTTTTCGTCGGTCCTCGGCGACCGGTTCGAGAAAGGAGGGGTGGTGGAAGTCCTCCGTGTCGCGGCTGTACTCCGCCTGCGCGCTCTCCTCGGTGATGTCCATCGCCTTGAGCATGAACGCGTTGCAGTTGCTCACCGCGAGGTCGTTCGCGTCGAGCCAGTCGTGTGCCTGCTCGATGTCCTCCTCGTCCGCGGAGCCCGGGTAGAGGTGGGGCTCGTCCAGCAGGATCTCGACGCCGTCGTAGCCGAGGTCGCCGAGCGTGTCGAGGCCCTCCTTCAGACCGTGCTGCAGGAACGCGTTCATCGAGAATCCGAACTGCATGAACTTAGACCTCGTACTCGAACTCGAAGTTGGGCGACTGGTTGAAAAACTCGTATGGGTTGTCGTAGACGACCTTCCGGACCTCCTCGCGGTCCCACCCGCGGTCGATCATCTCGTCGCGGGCCTTCGGCACCGCCAGGGGGTCGGAGGGGTCCCAGTCGGCGGCGCTGTTGAACAGCATCTTGTCGGTGCCGTACTCCTCTAACAGGTCGATCGCGGTGCCGGGGTCGACCTTCCCGGGGTAGAGGGTGAATCCGATCCAGCAGTCCGTCCGCAGGGAGATGTCGATCGTGTTTTCGGTGTTGTGGTCGATGATGATCCG
>CAYSJP010000283.1:0-3038 GCA_964431395.1 uncultured Halobacteriales archaeon | reverse complement strand
AGGGTCTCGTCGATGGAGGTGCCCCAGATGATGCGGGCGTCGGGGTCGATCCGGTCGTAGATCTCCTCGACGACGCCCTCGGCCTCCTCGATGGCCATGTCCTGCCCGCCGGTGACGTTGACCAGGGCCGAGGACGCACCGGAGATGTCGACGTCGAGCAGTGGCGACCGGAGCGCGCTCTTGACCGAGTCGGTCGCCTTCGCCTCGGAGTCGGACTCGCCGAGGCCGATCATCGCGACGCCGCCCCGTTCCATGACGGTCCGGACGTCGGCGAAGTCGAGGTTCACGAGGCCGGGTTTCGTGATCAGTTCGGTGATACCCTTCACCGAGCGCATCAGCACCTCGTCGCTGACCTTGAACGCCTGCTTGACCGGCAGTTTGCCGACCGAGTCGAGCAGTCGGTCGTTGGGCACGACGATCACCGTGTCACTGACGTCGCGCAGGCGTTCCAGGCGCGCCTCGGCGTTCGTCCGCCGGACCTCGCCCTCCGCGGTGAACGGCGTCGTGACGATCGCGATCGTGAGCGCGCCCATCTCGCGGGCGGCCTTCGCGACGACCGGGGCCGCGCCGGTGCCGGTGCCGCCGCCGAGGCCGGCGGTGACGAACACCATGTCGGAGCCTTCCAGGACCTCGTGGATCTCGTCTTGGCTCTCGAGGGCGGCCTCCTCGCCGACCTGCGGAACCGAGCCGGCGCCCCGACCCTTCGTCTTTTGCTGGCCGATCAGCACCTTCGCGTCGGCGCTGATCCCGTGAAGGTGCTGGGCGTCCGTGTTCGCGGCGACTAGTTTCGCGCCGTGGATCCCCTCCTCCTCCATCCGGTTGACCGTGTTGCCGCCGCCGCCACCACAGCCGACGACCGTGATGTTCGTCTCCAGGTCGTCGATGACCTCGCGGAGCTCCTCGTCGGTCATGCTTCCCGAGGCGTTTACCTCCGGCGTGGCCGTCTCCGCGGCCCCATCGTCCGGTCTCTCCCCGTTCGGATTTGCTCCCAACCCGTTCTCCTCTTCGGCCTCGTCGATGGCGTTGTCGATGATCTGGTCCATTATATGGCATATCACTCGGGGGAGTAAATTAATGCTTCCTAATTCGTCAGACGCATGTCTTGCGCGGTCGTTACCCCACCGGCCCGTTCGGAGCGCGTCCTCCCACGTCGAGCCGACGCCACACCGGGGTGGTTCCGCGCGGATCGGGCCGAGGTTATACTGTCGGACGGAACGTTTGATGATCTCCGCTGGGGACGGTCCCCCGGCGGAATGTATCACCGCTTCCGTCCGACAGTATAGAGCGGGTAGTCCCGGACGGATCAGATCGACGTGGCGTACGACCGGTGTTCGGGTTCGTGAACCTCCGCCGGATCGACCGTCCGGCCGTCGACCTCCACCGGTTCCCCGTTCGCGAGCCGCCCGAACGCCGGGCCCTCCCGGACGCCCAGTTCGCGCGCCCTGGCGGGGTCGAAGGCCCGCCCGGTCACGTGGATCTCCCCACCGGCGCGCTCGACGGTTTCGAACCGCTCCGCGAGCAGCCCACGGAACGATCCGAGCAGTCGTTCGTACGCGCCCGGTTCCGCGGCCAGCGAGCCGGTCACCCGGTTTCCCCCTTCCGTCGTCTCGAAGGCGAGCGCTCCCCGGGCGACCGCCCGCCGGGTGCGCCCGGCGTCGATCCCCTGGAGGTCGTCCAGCAGGTCCGGGTCGGGCGTCACAGTCTCGAAGGCGACGTCGGGATCGGCCGCCATCGCGGGGTCGCCCAGGCGGAGGCCGTCGTCGACCCCGACCAGCGCCTCCTCCAGCCGGGCGACGAGACCGAGGGGGACGCCGGTCGTCTCGCGGACCCACGTCTCGCTCACGACCTCGTGGTCGAGATCCTCGATGGTGGACGCGATCCCGGGGTGCTCGCCGTCGATCACCGCCCGCGTCGCCCCGCTCCGCTCGAACGCCTGGCGGACCACGTCCGCCTCGTCGATCCCCGCCGCCGCCAGGGCGTCGAGGCCCCAGTCCGCGGCGACGTGGCCGACCGCCCAGTCAGTCTCGCGGCCGATCCGCGAGAACCGCGGGGCGTAGTGGCCGCCGCCGAACCCCACGACGGTTCGCCCGGCACCCGGTTCGACTCCCGCCAGGTCCAGCGTCGCCCGCGCGACTGCCTCGGCGGCCGCGGGGTCGCGCCACTGTGGCTCCGCGGAGCCGATCTCGACGAACAGCGAGGGCGCGCCCACCCGGGAAGGGCCGTGGTGGGTACACTCCATGGCGACGTCGTAGCCCTCGGGAGCGTGCTCGCGGAGCGTGGCAAGGGCTCGATCGCCCGCCACCGGGGCGGCGCGGGCGAGTTCGCCGTCCGCGCCGCCGTACTCGGCGGGGCCGACGTTGCCCGTGAAGTGTGCGGTCAGCAGTGGCCCCGTCTCGCCGGCGTGTCTGGAGACGAACGCGAGCAGGTCCGGATCGGAGAACGCGTCGGCAACTCCCTCGAGGTCGAGGTGGAGGTCCTCGAACGACCGGAGTTCGACGCCCTCCCGCGTGTGGTAGGTCCCGCCGCCCCCGGCGTCGGGCCGCGTCTCGTCCTCGCGTTCGGTCCAGTCGGCGATCCCGCGCAGCCGCTCGCCGACGTGCTCGGAGGCCTCGTCGGCGCGGGAGACGACGATTCCGAGCACGCTAATCGGCCCACTCGGGGTGGAGGGGTTCCCTGCCGGTCGCGAGACGCACCGTATCGCGCGTCCGGCCGAGCAGTTCCCGGAGCGCGTCGCGCCGCGAGACGAACAGCCCCAGCCCCACGACCACGTACAGGGCCGCGTAGACGAACAGGACGTTCTGGCTCAGCGCCTCCGGATTGGCGACCGAGAGGACGCGCAACACGAGGAACTCGATGGCGACCTGCGAGACGAAAAGCACGAGCAGGGCGAGCGATTCGCGAACCGAGATCTCGAAGTTCACGAGGATCGACAGGGCGAAAAAGGACTGGGCCGCCGTGATCCAGATCTCCGCGGACTGCTTCGCGTCGAAGGGGAGGGCGCCGTACGCACCGAGGCCGACGCTGTACACGACGGCGAT
>CAYSJP010000282.1:0-3045 GCA_964431395.1 uncultured Halobacteriales archaeon | reverse complement strand
GGCCGTGCTCGACATCCGGAGCGGCGAGTCGGACGTCCTGCTGGTGGGCGGCGCCGAGCGCATGAACAACCTCGGGACCGCGGGCGCGACCGAGGCGCTCGCGATCGCCGCCGACGACCTCTACGAGATCCGCTCCGGAGTCACGTTCCCCGGCGCGTACGCGCTCATGGCGCGGGCGTACTTCGAGGAGTACGGCGGCGACAAGGAGGATCTCGCCCACGTCGCGGTGAAGAACCACGACAACGCCCTCCCGAACGACCACGCGCAGTTCCAAAGCGAGATCGACGTCGACGACGCCCTGGAGGCGCCGATTGTCGCCGATCCCCTGGGACTGTACGACGCCTGTCCGTTCACGGACGGCGCGAGCGCGCTCGTGATCACGAGCGAGGCGTACGCCGAGGAGAACGACGTCGACGCCGACGTCACCGTCTCCGGCAGTGGCCAGGGTGGCGACCGCCTCGCCCTGCAGAACCGCGAGTATCTCGCCCGGACGCCCGCGACCGAAGTGGCCGCGGAGGAGGCGTACGCCGACGCCGGCATCGGCGTCGAGGACGTCGAACTCGCGGAGGTCCACGACTGCTTCACGATCGCGGAGGTCATGGCGATCGAGGGGCTGGGCCTGTACGAGACCGGCGAGGGGATCAGCGCGGCCCGCGACGGCGAGACGACCCGGGATGGCGACGTGCCGATCAACCTATCGGGCGGCCTGAAGGCGAAGGGCCACCCGGTCGGCGCGACCGGCGCGAGCCAGGTCTCGGAGATGACGCGGCTGCTCCGCGGTGATCATCCCCGGAGCGACGCCGTCCCGGACGCGACCACCGGCGTCACCCACAACGCCGGCGGGACGGTCGCCAGTGCGGTCGTGCACGTTCTGGAGGTGAAAGAATGAGCGAGGACACCGCGCGAGACGGCGGCTTCGACGACTGGCTCGACGCGATCGACGACGGCGAGCCGTACTACTTCGAGTGTGCGGACGGTCACGGGGCACTCCCGCCCGCCCGGGTGTGTCCGGAGTGTGGCTCGACCGACCTGTCGCAGGCCGACCTGCCGGCCTCCGGCGCGGTCGACACGTTCACAATCGTCAACGTCGCCGCGCCGCAGTTCGCCGACGACACCCCCTACGTGACCGCCGTCGCGGACTTCGGGAAGGTCCGGCTCACGGGCGTCCTGCGCGGGATGGACCACGACGACGTCGCCGTCGGGACGACCGTCGGCGTCGGCGTCGAGGAGACCGAGACGACCGGCGAGCGCGTGTTGACCTTCCGTCCGCGGTAGTCCGAGGACCCCCACGCCCGTGCTACTGGCGACGGTAGGACTGTCCGGTGTACAGCGCAGCCAGGTGCAGACCGAACACGCCCAGAAAGAGGCCGAGTTCGCGCAGGCTGTTGATTCCGGTAGTCAGAAAGGGGATGTACAGCACCGGCACGGCGATCGCGAGCCAGAAGGCGATCGCCGAGAGCGGTTCCGAGAGCGATTCCGCCGAGATGGAGGGTCTCGGCAGACCGTCGTCGGGGGTGTCCTGGATTTGTTGCTCGTTGGGCATCGGGGACCATCCGTCCGTGTTAACTATCCCCATGAACATATAACCCGGTGAGCTTTCAGGCCGTTTTATCCCGATTAAATCGATTCTCGCCGAACGCCGATTCCGCATTGAGGGTTTGCGTCCCGTGCAACGACCGGATACGAGGGGTTGAGAGGCCGTCAAAAGTTTCACAATCGCCTCAGGATCGGTTTCATAGTGATTGGTGTATCTCTTACCGGTGCTCGCCGCCGCCGGAGGAGGCGAGCACCCGCAATTACCTCCGGGACGAGCCTCGGAGGAGGGACGACAAGCGGTCGGGAGTGGGTGCCGGTCCGCTTATTGTGCTCGCTCCGCTGAATACTCACCAAGTGCGATGCGACTGACCCCGACACCCAGGGTGGTCGACCTGTCGCTCCTTTTGGCCGTGCTGGTCTCGGTCATCACCGGCCTGGTCAGCCTGGTCTCCGGAACCCCCGACCTCTGGTGGGTGTTCGCGCTGCACGGCATCGGCGGGCTGGCCCTCGTGGTCGTGCTCGCGTTGAAGCTCCGTCGGGTCGCCCCGCGCCTGCGGCCGTCCTTCTGGGACGCCCGGACCGTCGCGTCCGTTCTGGCGCTCGCCGCCGCCGTGAGCGCGCTCGGCACCGGGCTGTTCTGGTCGTTCGGGGGGAACTTCCGGGTGCTCCAGTGGAACGCGATGAACATCCACATTCTGTTTGCCCTCCTGCTCGCACCCCCGCTTTTGATCCACCTGGTCCACCGCTTCCGGCTCCCCTCTCGCAGGGAACTCGCCGACCGCCGGACGGTGCTCCAGTACGCCCTGCTGGTCGGCGGTGCCGTCATCGCGTGGCGGCTCCAGCGCGGCATCGTCTCGGTCCTCGAACTCGCCGACGACCGCCGGTTCACGAGTTCGCGGGAGCGGGGCGAGGAGCCGGGGAACACGTTCCCGGTGACGATTTGGGTCGCCGACGACCCCGATCCGGTCGACGCCGAGGAGTGGTCGCTCCGCGTGACGGGCGCCGTCGATCAGGCGTACTCCTTCGACTACGACGGTCTCCTCGAGGTCGAGGACGAGCTCCGCGCCACGCTGGACTGCACGAGCGGCTGGTACACGACACAGGACTGGCGCGGCGTGGGCGTCGACCGCCTCCTGGAGACGGTCGACCCGGATCCGGACGCCGACTGGGTGAGCTTCCGGTCCGTGACGGGCTACCGGTTCAGCCTCCCCATCGAGGAGGCCCGCGGCGCGCTCCTGGCGACCCACGTGGGGGGCGAGGAGCTCAGCCGGGGTCGCGGGTTTCCCGCCCGGCTCGTCGCCCCCGGACGCCGCGGGTTCCAGTGGGTGAAGTGGGTCGAGTCGGTGGAGGTCCGCGAGGAGCCCGACTACGGGCAGTGGGTGGCCATCTTCACGAGCGGGTTCACCGGAAGATAAAAACGGTTTCGCCGGCGGGCCGATCCCGATCCGGATTAGATCGGTCTCCCGTCGATCCCAACCCGACCTCAATCGAATCCTTGTCGATGGACTT
>CAYSJP010000281.1:0-3051 GCA_964431395.1 uncultured Halobacteriales archaeon | reverse complement strand
TCGATTGCGGTCGAGGATCTCTGTCACGAGCGCGCGGAAACCGATCACTGGGGCGATATCGACGGCGACCGGTACCACTTCACGTGCTTTTTCGACGCGGTGGTGCTGGCCGGCCTCACGAGCGAGCGAGTCGACATCAGGACCGAGAGTCCCGACGGGACCGAGATCGAAGTCACGGTCACCGACGACGGGACCCTGACTGTGGATCCACCGGGAACGCTCGTGTCGTTCGGGGTCGTCACCGCGCCAGCGGCCATCCCGGACGGCGAGCCGACCGTAGAGGACGTGTACGCGGCGGTCTGCCCGGTCGTGAAGGCGTTTCCGGGCCCTCGGACCTACGAGCGGTGGGCCCGGAGCGTTCCCGCGGCGACTGTCGCGATGCCACTGGGGGATTCGACGGCGCTCGCTACCGCGCTCGTCGAGTGACCTACTCCACCGAAACGGCAAAATGATTGGACCACCAACACCAACGAACCCATGCGCGAAGCGGACGTGAACGTAAGCGACACCGAGTTCGCGGAGATGGGAATCGAGGGGTTGATGCAACTCGGGCGCGCGGCCGGGCTCCGGGACCTCGAAGAGCTGACCTGTCGGGGGGACGGTGCCATCGTCAAGGCGGAGACGAAAGAGCGATACGACGAGAGACGACTCGACGATCTGGAGTGCGTCGACCGCTGGGAACACGTCTCCGAAGTCCGGGAGGGCCACGTGTACGTCATCGAGTTCACCGCCCCGTCACTTCCCGGGCGTATCGCCGAGAAAGCCGAGGACCTGATCGGGACCTGTGATCCGGACGTGGACGAGCATGGAGCCAGCATCTCGCTCACCGGCTCCCAGGACGCGATCGCGGGCATCCTCGAGGAGTACAAGGGGGCGGGTGTCTCCCCGGATCTCCAGCGCCTGGGGGACTACCAGGGACAGTCCCGGGCGCTGGAGGCGTTGACCGACCGGCAACGAGAGGTCCTCGGCGTCGCCTACGACCTGGGCTACTTCGAGGTCCCCAAGGAAGCCTCGATCGAGGACGTCGCCGGGGAGGTAGGGGTCGACCCCTCGACCGTCGCGGAACACCTCCAGCGCGCCGAGCGAAACCTGATAACCCACCACCTTTGAACTCACAGGTGATTTCGGAGTTTTCGACGCCACAACCGGATCGGTGATGGCTGCTATTGTATCCCGCCCCCGGCAAAACTAAGTTTTCTGGCTTCAACGGAGGCAACATGGTTGAGCCACGGGTTGTCGAACGCGACGATCCTGAAGACGTGTTCACCCTCCTGTCCGACGAAACCCGCATGGAAATCCTCCGGGCGCTCTGGGAGGCCGACGAGCCGGCGGCGTTCTCGGAGCTTCACGACGCGGTCGGAATCCGGGACTCCGGACAGTTCAACTACCACCTCGACAAACTCGTCGGCCAGTTCGTCCACAAGACGACAGAGGGCTACGAACTCACGCAGGCGGGAAAGGCGATCAACGGCGCAATCGAGTCCGGCTCCTACACCCTGGAGGCTACCTTCGAACCGATCGATCTCGAGGACGCCTGTCCCTACTGTGGCGGCGACAGGACGCTCACCTACGAGGACGAGGTCGTCGGGATCGTGTGCGAGTCGTGTGCGGTCAACTACCACTTCGTCGTGCCGCCGGGCGTCTTCGCCGGCCACGACGACGAGACGATCCCACAGGTCGCCAGCCGATACCTGTACACGACGTTCCATCGGATCCAGTCGGGCTTCTGCTGGTTCTGCGAGGGCCACACGCGACCGACAGTCGAGATCGAGGAGGCACCCGCCGAGCCGGCAGGCGAGGACGACCAGAAACGCCGCGAATCCGGGGATGACGACGGGTCCGGAGAGGTACCGATCGTCCGCTACGATTGTGAGCGGTGCGGGCACACGGCGACGGCCAGCCCCTGGCTGGCGACTATCGATCACCCGGCTGTCCGGAGCTTTTATCACGAGCACGGGATCGATGTCCGGGACCGACCCGCCTGGGAGTTCCCCGCGTTCGATCCCGATCATTCGAACGTGCGGAGCCGGGACCCGCTCCGGGTGAGCGTGACCTACACCGTCGGCGGTGAGACGCTCACCCTCGTTCTGGACGAGAACGCCGACGTCGTCGACGTCGAAGCCTGATCCAGCGGCGACACACAAGGACCGTACACGAAGGTCGTCAGGTGAAATAAATATTCTCGGTTTCGCCGTGGGATGTCCAAGGGACGCGCGGTGTATTCATCCGCAGCATGTACTCCGCTCGATCAGGTTCGGAATGACTGGCATCGGTATCACACTACGGTTCGATGTATTACTGATGTTTTAAATCTCGACTTGCGAGCTCGTCGCTTTATCCACGAGCGGATAGTACCAACTCCTGATTGTAGGCGATTACCGAATCAACCCCTCGACGGCGGGCGATCGGAGCGGTAAAACGCTACAACAGATATTATCAGAGATCGGACCGCTCGAACCGCCAGTAACCCACCAAGACCGGGAGGACACCCCACGCGACCAGCACGACGACCGAGAACCACTCCTCGAGGTAAAAGGGCACCTCGCCGCCGAGGCGGTTGGCGAGGTCCAGCGCCTCCGGTGGGGTAGTGGCTGGTATATCCTCGATCGGGAACTGGGGGACGGCGCTCACGTCCTCGTCGAGCGCGCCGCCGGCGAGTACGCGGTAGGCCTCCAGGGGGTTGAGCCGGTTCAGCAGGACGTACCACGCCTCGACGCGCAGCCCCGGTAGTGAGCCCGTGATGGCGTAGTAGATTCCCGCGGCGACGGGTTTCCAGAAGAACACCATCGCCATGAACGCGCCGATCGTTGCGGTCATCGCCCGGCCGCGCGAGGAGGTCGCCGCCGATCCGCCGACAGCCAGCCCCGTGAACGTCAGCCCGACCAGCACGCCGGCGCCGACGAATCCGGCGAACGTCGAGATGTCGGGGGCACCGTACAGGGCCACGACGAGGACGCTCGCGACGGCGAACCCGACGCCCAGTGCCGTGGCGGTGACGAGCAGCCGGCCGGCGAGCTTGCCGGCAACGATGTCCCGCCGGGAGAACGGGTA
>CAYSJP010000280.1:0-3053 GCA_964431395.1 uncultured Halobacteriales archaeon | reverse complement strand
ACGAGGGGCTCGAACAACAGGAGATTTCGATCTCCAAGGCGGGTATCACGGCCACGCTGAAATCCCGGTGTTCCCTGCTCGGTGCGGCCAACCCGAAGTACGGCCGGTTCGACGAGTACGAGCCCATCGCCGAGCAGATCGAGCTGGATCCCGCCCTGATCTCGCGGTTCGATCTCATCTTCACCGTCACCGACCAGCCCGACGAGGAGGAGGACCGCCGCCTCGCCGAACACATCATCCAGTCGAACTACGCCGGCGAGTTGAGCACCCAACACGAGAAGCTGGCCTCGCCGAACGTGAGCATGGAGGAGGCGACGGAGGCGGCCCGGAACGTCGAGCCGACGATCGACGCCGAACTCCTCCGGAAGTACGTCGCCTACGCCAAGCGGGACGTGTTCCCGACGATGACCGAGGAGGCCCGCGAGCGCATCCGGGAGTTTTACGTCGAGATGCGCTCGAAGGGCACCGGCGAGGACGCGCCGGTGCCGATCACCGCCCGGAAGCTGGAGGCGCTGGTCCGGCTGGGGGAGGCGAGCGCCAGGGTGCGGCTTTCGGACACCGTCACGGAGGCGGACGCCGAGCGGGTGATCGACATCGTGCAGTCGAGCCTCCGGGACGTCGGTATGGACCCCGAGACGGGGGAGTTCGACGCCGACATCATCGAGACGGAGATGTCCAAGTCCCAGCGCGACCGCGTCAAGAACCTGAAGACGCTGATCGAGGAGATCGAGGACGAGTACGAGGAGGGCGCGCCGGTCGAGGAAGTGATCGACCGGGCGGACGAGACCGGAATGGACGAATCGAAGGCCGACCACGAGATCGAGAAGCTAAAACAGAAAGGCGAGCTGTACGAGCCGATGCAGGGGTACCTGCGGACGACGTAGCGCTCCCGGTCGGCCTGCCCCATGGATCACTCGTCGTCGCCGTCACGGATCGCCTTCTGGGTCGCTCTGAGCGTCACGGGCGTCACGTCGGCCACAGTGGCGACCTCGCTCTGGGTGAGCGGGCGATCGTGGTCCTTGGCGGCGGCGTAGAGACAGCCGGCGGCGACGCCGCTGGGGTCCCGACCGGCGACGTGGCGGTCCTCGCGCAGCCCGTCGAGGTGCTCGCGAGCACGCGTCTCGACCGTCGTCGGGAGGCCGAGTTCGCTCGCGTACCGGGGGAGATACTCCCCGGGGTCGATCGGCCCCGTCGGGAGCCCGAGTTCGCGGTTCATCGCGGAGTAGGCGGCCTGGAGTTCGACGAGCGTCGCGCTCGCGACCTCGACGATCTCGCCTCGCGTCCGCGAGACGGAGCCGATCCGGCAGGCCGCGTACAGCGTGGCGGCGGCGAACCCCTCGATCGAGCGCCCCCGCAGCAGGTCCTCCTCCTGGGCGCGCTTGAACAGCATGCACGCGTGCTCCTTGGCCTGCTCGGGGAGCGAGAGATCGGCCGTGATGCGCGCAATCTCGGTGAACGCGTGGACCTGGTTGCGCTCTGCCTTCGAGGCGATCTGCGAACGGGAGTGCTGGCGACGCATCCGCGCCAGCCGCCGGCGCTTGCGGCCGGTGAGCCGCGCCGATCCCCGCCCGATCTCCGTCGAGAGGCCTCTGTCGTGGCGTGACCTCGTCAGCGGGGCTCCGGTCCGTTCTCGCTTTTCGTCGATACCGCGCCACTCCGGGCCGCGATCGATCCGGTCCTCCGAGACGACCAGCCCACAGGATCGACACACAGTCTCGTCGCCGTCGCTCCGAAGACGGCCGTTACACTCCGGACATCCGGTTACCTGCTCCGTGTCGGACATTCACTGGGTATTATCTACGCCAACAGTTATAAAATTACTTTATGAGATATTGAATAATAATCGGTCATCACTCCCCGGTTGGCTCCTCGAACGCCGATTCGACGGCGATCAGGAAGCCGATGATGGCGGTGACGACGGCGACGGCTCCGATCGCGACGACGCCGATCTGGAACACCCGGTCGTCGACCGACAGACGGCTGGCCAGGACGAACAGGGAGACGGCCGTCACGAACACGATCAGCGTCAGGTTGCGGGCGAGCCGGCCGCGGTCGAACCCACCTTCAGTTGACATATCGACGCACCGCCTTGAGAACCCCCTCGTACTCGTCGTCGGTTGCGGAGTTGCCGAGCGAGTGAATCGCCTGGGAGACCCACATTCCGGCGGTGAAGTTGACGAACGCGACCGCGGAGATCGCACCGATCCGTCCCTCGACGAGCAGTCCGGACAGGACCGCGCCGAGGAACGTGACTGCCATGATGCCGTGTGTGACGATCGACCGTGTTCCGAAATCGGCGAGCGTTCTGGATGGCGCAGTAGCCATAACGCCTGCTTAGGAGGGCACCGATATAAACCCGTCAGTAACGGATGTAGCAACCCATTTATACGAACGCGTCCAAGTATAACCATGTCTGACGCCGAACCCCCCGAGGAACGGATCGACGAGACGACCACCTGGCCGGAGCTGGCGATCGGCCTGTACGACCGGCTCACCGGCCGCGGGGCCGAAATCGAGTACGAGTTCGACGACATGGAGGTCGAGGTCCCGAGCGGCACCGGCGACGACGTCGAGCACGCCACGTGGCGCCTCGACGGCGCGGTTCGCGTCACCACCCGCGAGCGTGAGTAACACCTCCCGGAACACGGTGGGTCGCGCCCCGCTGTCGATCACGACCGACCTCACCGTCACCGTCAACGGCGCCGAGGCGACCGTCGAATCGACCGGCGAGCGGCTGTTCGTCTCCTTCGGATCGCTCCCGGACGCGCTTCGCGCGCTCCGCGGGCAGCCGGACGGGACCGAGGGACCGCTCGCGACCCTGCTCGAGACGACGGATCTCACCGCCGAGGTGCGGGTCCGCGATCGCACCGTCGCCGTCGCCGGCGTCGGCGCACGCCCGGGCGTTCTCTCCCGGCAGCTCGGGGTCGCGCCGATCGAAGTACGGCTCGGGGGCGCCCTGGGCGCCGTCGGCGCCGAGATCTCGGCCGGAGTACGGGCGGTCCGCCGGGTCCTGTCCTGAACCAGTGTGGGCAATTACCGTATCGACCGCCCGA
>CAYSJP010000279.1:0-3068 GCA_964431395.1 uncultured Halobacteriales archaeon | reverse complement strand
GTGTGGCCGTTTCCATGACACGCTGCTCGTTCCCTAGCCCCACTCCTTTTTCCCGGGGGGTCGCGTAGGCGGGGTCATGTCTACCGACGTGATGCGGAACGCGAAGATCGTCTGCACGCTCGGCCCTGCCTCCGACGACCGGGAGACGATACGGGGCCTCGCCGACGCCGGGATGACCGTCGCACGAATCAACGCCAGCCACGGCGACCGCGACGACTGTCGCGACCTCATCGAGCGGATCCACCGGGTCGACCGGGCGGTCGAGAAACCCGTCGCGACGATGCTCGACCTCCAGGGCCCCGAGGTGCGGACCGCGCCGATCGACGGCCCGATCCGGATCGAGACCGGGAGCCAGGTCCGGCTGGTCGAGGGAGAGACGGCGACGCCACGGGAGATCGGGCTGTCGGTCGGGCTCACGGAGGTCGATCCCGGCGACCGGGTGTTACTCGACGACGGCCGCATCGAGACGTCCGTCGATCGCGTCCTCGACGACGCAGTGATCGCACACGTCGACGCCGGCGGTCAGTTGGGGTCGCGCAAGGGCGTCAACGTGCCCGGCGTCGACCTCGGCCTGGACATCGTCACCGAGAAGGACCGCCGGGATCTCGCGCTCGCCGCCGAGAGTGAAGTCGACCTCGTCGCGGCGAGTTTCGTCCGCGACGGCGAAGACGTGCTCGGGGTGAGCGAGGTGATCGAGGACAACGGCGCCGACATCCCGATCGTCGCGAAGATCGAGCGCGCGGACGCGGTCGAGAACCTGGAGGGTATCGTCGAGACGGCCTACGGGGTGATGGTCGCGCGGGGCGACCTCGGCGTGGAGTGTCCCCTGGAGGACGTCCCGCTCATTCAAAAGCGGATCATCCGGAAGTGCCAGAACGCCGGCGTGCCGGTGATCACGGCGACGGAGATGCTCGACTCGATGGTCGGTCAGCGCCGGCCCACCCGCGCGGAGACCTCCGACGTCGCGAACGCGGTGCTCGACGGCACCGACGCGGTGATGCTCTCCGGGGAGACCGCGATCGGCGACCACCCCGTCCGCGTCGTCGAGACGATGGACCGGATCGTCCGCCAGATCGAGGACAGCGTCGAGTACGAGGAACTCATCGAGCAGCGCGTCCCGCCCTCGGAGGGAGCGAGCACGGACGCGATCGCGCGGTCGGCGCGCTATCTCGCCCGGGACGTCGACGCGGACGCGGTCGTCGTCGCCTCGGAGTCGGGGTACACCGCGCTCAAGACGGCGAAGTTCCGGCCGGGCGTGCCGGTGGTCGCGGCGACCCCGACCGACAGGGTCCGCCGACAACTCGCGGTCACCTGGGGGGTCAGCGCACAGTACGCGGATCTGGGGACGGAGGGCACGGCGGGCGTCATCGAGAACGCCGTGAGCGCTGCGCTTGACTCCCGGCTCGTCGACAGCGGCGACACCGTCATCGTCGTGTCGGGGATGATGACGGGCGTCGATCGGAGCACGACGAACACCCTCAAGGTCCACGTCGCCGCGGAACAGCTCGGTGCCGGGAGGGGAGTCGTCTCCGGGCGCGCCGTCGGGCCGGTCGCGCGCGCTCCGTCGGGCGACGTCTCGAGGGTCCCCGACGGGGCACTCCTGGCGCTCGACGCCGACTTCGACGGGGAGTTCGAGGGCGACACCGGGCGGATCGGCGGGATCATCCACGCACGCACCGGCGTCACGGGGTACCCCGCGATCGTCGCGCGGGAGATCGGAGTGCCGATGGCGAGCGGGATCGCGATCGAGGCCGACGTCGATTCGGGGACGACCGTGACCCTGGATGGCGACCGCGGGGTCGTCTACGCCGGCGACGTCCGCCATCGGGCGGACGAACGCGGGGACCGGTGAGGCGGGGAGAGGGAGGATTCGGCGAGCTGAACCCGGGGGATGGCGCACGAATCGACGATGACCTTGCGAAGGTTTCTTATACGTGACACCGACTACTCCAGTGTAAGCGGGTTTTGTACGGCCGTTTTCGCGCAAGCGGCGGCCAGATGCCCCGACAGAGAGCTGTTACCTATGCGCCGTCATCGCACCGGTCATCGAGCCCGGAACCGCCCGATCGAGCCGCCGGCGTCCGAACGCGCGTGCCGGACGGAGCCCTCCGAACGCCCGCTCCGACCCGCAGTACCCGATCGTCTTCCGGCCCGTTCCGGGACCACCGACCGTGACGGACACCCCCCTTCCCACCCATCATGAGCGCCGTAGAACGAAAACTCGAAGAGATAGAGGCCCAAATCGTGAACGAACTCCCTCCCGGCATCTCCCTCTCGGAGGTGAAATACGAGGGACCGAAACTCGTCGTCTACACGCGTGACCCGAAACAGTTCGCCAGCAACGGCGACCTCATCCGGAAGCTGGCGAGCAAGCTCCGCAAGCGCATCGACGTCCGGCCCGACCCGGACGTGCTCTCCCGCCCCGGCGAGGCCCGCGAGGCGATCATGGAGGTGATCCCCGACGACGCCGGCGTTACGAGCATCGACTTCTACGAGGAGACCGGCGAGGTCATCATCGAGGCGGAAAAACCCGGCATGGTGATCGGTCGCGGCGGGTCGACGCTGCGGGAGATCCAGCAACGCGTCGGCTGGACCGCCGACGTCGTGCGCACGCCGCCGATCGAGTCCTCGACGGTCTCGAACGTCCGGAGTTTCCTCAAGCAGGAACGGGAAGAGCGCCGTGAGATCCTCGAGCGCGTCGGCCGACAGATCCACCGCGAGGAGATGTCCGACGACGAGTACGTCCGGATCACGACCCTGGGCTGCTGTCGTGAGGTCGGCCGCGCGTCGTTCATCCTCTCGACGCCGGAGACGCGGGTGCTGATCGACTGTGGCGACAAGCCCGGCGCCGAAAACGAGGTACCGTACCTCCAGGCACCGGAGGCGAATCCGCTGAACTCGCTGGACGCAGTCGTGCTCACACACGCCCATCTCGATCACTCCGCACTCGTCCCGCTTTTGTTCAAGTACGGCTACGACGGCCCGATCTACACGACCGAACCCACGCGGGACCTGATGGGGTTGTTGACGCTGGATTACCTCGATGTCGCCTCCAAGGAGGGCCGATC
>CAYSJP010000278.1:0-3070 GCA_964431395.1 uncultured Halobacteriales archaeon | reverse complement strand
TCGGCGAAGTCGACGACGTCCTCGGCCGCCTCGCGCGTCCCGATGTTCCCCACGACGACGTCCGCAGCGACCTCCGCTTTGATCTCGCGGGCGCTCTCGATGACGTTGCTGTTGTGGGCGTGTGCACAGTCGATGAACAGGACGTCCGCACCGGCCTCGTCGGCGGCGGTCGCGCGGTCGGTCTCGAAGGGCCCGACGGCGACGCCACACCGAAGCGCGCCGTCCTCGTCGCGGGCCGCGTCGTCGTACTCCCGGCGCTGGAGGATCCCGCCCATCGTCACGAGGCCGAACAGGCGGTCGTCCTCGTCGACGATCGGGACGCGCTCGATCTTGTGTTCGTACATCAACTCGAGGGCGTCCCGCGGGACGACGGACTGGTGGGCCGTGACGACCTCCTCGGTCATCGCCTCGCGGACCGCGTCCTCGGCGGCGACCTCGAGGTACGGCCGGATGTCCGTCCCGGAGATGATCCCGAGCACGCGGTCGTCGTCGTCGACGACGGGTGCGCCGTTGACGCCCTCCCGGGCCATCATCTCGTCGACCTCGCTGACGGTCTGGTCGGGGGCCGCCGTGACGACGTCCTCGCGGCGGATCACGAGTTCGTCGGCCCGTTTGACCTGTTCGATCTCCGCGACCATGCGGTCGACGTCCATGTTGCGGTGGATGACGCCGAGCCCACCGTGGCGGGCCATCGTGATAGCCATCTCGGCCTCCGTGACGGTGTCCATCGCCGCCGAGAGGACCGGCACCGTGAGCTCCACGTTGGTAGAGACTCGCGATGAGACGTCGGCCTCGTCCGGTTCGACGGTGCTGTGTCTGGGCTTGAGGAGGACGTCGTCGAAGGTCAGTGCTTCCGGTACACGCAGTTTCTCCGAGAACGGCTCGGATTCGGGAACGTCGTTCGCCATGTAAACCGTCGTCGGGGCCGGAACAAAAGGATTGCGAGTCGCGAATCGCTCACGGCGCCGGTCGTCCCCGCCCCCCGACCGCCTGCTGTGAGGAATCGTTGGCAAATGTGTCCTGTAGCGACCATCTCTCGCTCAGGCGGCCGATTGGCGACGGATCTCTGGGCATTGTGTCGCAATCTCACAGAAGGTTTATTCGCGTCGCTCCGTCCAGTACGTGTATGGACTTCGACCGTGCCGCCCCCGCAGCCAGCGACGACTCGACGACCGCAGTCGCGACCGCGTCGACTCGTTTCGGGACGGCACGAGTACTCCCCGGCGGCCAGCGGCTCCGCCCCCCGTGGACACCGTGCAAACCGCGAGCGTTCGCCCGGTGTCCGTCCGCGGTTGGCGCGAGACCCGCTCACCGCCCCACCGCCACGGGTGACGGCCACCGTAGACGGGCCGCATGAGCACGTCACAGCACCCCGTCGCCGAACGCCTGGAGCGGCAGTTCGGCGACGACACCCGTCTCCTGGCGACCGTGATGGGCCTGCCACTCGTCGACGGCATCTTCCCCGCACTGGTGCTCGCGGGCGCGCTGGGCACCGGGCGTTCGCTCGCGAGTTACGTCGGCGTCGTCGAGGTCGGCCTCCTGGTGTTCGGCGGGAGCGCCACCGCGGCCGTCGTGCTCGCGGAACTCGAGGGGACGCCCCGCGAGACTGCACCGCGGGTCGCGCTGGTCGGCTGTGTCCTCGTCGTCGTCGCGGCGGTCGAGGCCGCACTGGCGCCCACGATCGCGTCGCTGGTCGACCTCGTCACGTTCGAGCGGTTCGCGGCACTGGTCATCGCGGCCATCGCAGCCAAGACCGCGAGTGCGACCGTCGGCGAGTACCTCCCCAGCCCCGGCGTCGTGATCGGACTGGGTCTGCTGGCGAGCCTCGACCCCGCTGGCGCCACCTTCGTCTTCGATCCGGCCCCCGCACTCGTCGGACGTGCCGCCGGCGCGGCCGCCGTCGGTAGCCTGTTCGCGCTCGGCCTGGCCGTGTTCGCCCCGCGCCTTCGCGCGGCGGTCGACATCGACCGCTTCCGCTTCGGCAGTGCCGTCGCCCTCGGTCTGCTCCCGCTGTCGATCCTCGGCGTGCCGGTCGGCGGCGCCCCCCTCGCGGTCATCGCCGTCACCGCCGTGTTCGCCTACGACCCGCAGGGCACCCAGGACGATGGCCACGAGTCCGACGACGCGGCGCCCGCCGCCACGGACGGCGGTGGACCCGCCGCCGACGCCGGCTCTCCCCCGTCCGGCGAGCACGACGACGCCGAACACGACGATAACGGCGAGCACGGCGGGACGACCGCCGCGGCCGACGAGCGCGCCACGGAGACGCCACCCTGGCGGTGACCGACGACGGAACGCTTACGGTCCCGGAACGGTGCCCTACGAGCATGCCAGACAACCGCGTCGTGCAGGGCCGGATGGTGACCCCCGGCAAGCTCGCGGAACTCGTCGAGGGCGAGTCGGTGATGGACGCCGAGGACATCGAGGACGCAGACCGCGACTGCCCGGACTGCGATGGCAACGTGCTCGCGGTCGGGTACATGCCCTCTGTCACGGAGTTCGTCACCGGCTACAAGTGCCAGGACTGCGACTGGTCGGAGACGGACCGGGACTGACACCCCCGGACGGCCCCCGGCCGGTCCGGCGGATCGAAACCCCTTTACTCCCATCGCCGCAACCGACAGGCGCGAATGGGGCTGTGGCCAAGCCAGGCATGGCGACTGACTCCAGAGGCCACGCGCCCGGGACGAGACTCCAGCTGATATACCGAGCGGCCGGCTGATCACCGCGCCGCGACGACGACCCTCTGGAGTTCCGAGGCGCACACCGGAGATATCAGTCGATCGGGGGTTCAAATCCCTCCGGCCCCACTGTTGCTGTCGCGAGCAAGTTCGCGAGCGACAGCACCGTGCAGAGGTGGATTTGAACCAGGGAGTGGAGCGAAGCGGAACGACCGTGGTTCGAATCCCTCCGGCCCCATCGTTTTGCGGCGAGCAAGTACGCGAGCCACAAACGTGGAACGCTGGAGGATTCGAACTAGACGAGGCGAGCGCCAGCGAGCCTCGGCGTGGTTCGAATCCCTCCGGCCCCACTGTTGCTGTCCCGAGCACGTACGCGAGCGACAGCCGGG
>CAYSJP010000277.1:0-3097 GCA_964431395.1 uncultured Halobacteriales archaeon | reverse complement strand
GTCGGACATTCAGAAAATTCCTACACGATACCATCGCGTATCTCCCGGTATTACGATCCGCGTAGTGATTGAGTCAGTCGTATCAATCATAGAGACAGTAGAAATCGGAGTGACCGACGTAGAGGATCAGTGCAGCAGCTGGTTCCGATATATTTCACACCGTCAGTCGTGAGTCAACGATGTGCAGGTCTGCAAAGCCGGAATCAATCGTCGTCAGCTTTGTACGCGCCACTGCGGTGTTCGATGGTGTAGATATCCAAGACTCTCTCACTGTTGTCACACTCGGCACCGAGTCGAAACTGGCCGATTCTGAGTTTCGAGTAGGGTGCACCAGTGAGTGGTTCGAGGTAGTCCTCTGGCTCACGCCACTGATCGGTCACGATCTCGTCGAGTTTGTCGGTAATACGATTTCGTGCATGCTCGTCGAGATCGTCATAGGTTCGCTTTGCTGGCTTGCGAAACTGCCAACTCCACTCGTCGTCACTCATCGTCGCCAACGATGTCCTCTCGGGTAAACGTCTCGCTCTCTCCCGTCCTGCGTGCGTGTTCGACGGCAGCGATTTCCTTCCAGCTTTCGCGCGTCAAGTCCGGATGACGAACCGCATCTCGGAGGGCATCCCGAATAAACTCACTTCGACTGTTGTATCCCTCTTCTTGCCACGTCGCATCAATGTCCTCGAGGAACGTCTCCGTCAACCGGATATTGATGTTTGTCTTCCCTGGCTCTCCGGACGATGTATCTGTATTCGACATACTAACGTATTACGAAGGTCTGGACAAGAGGGTTTCGGTGATTGAAATCTCTCTTGCTGTATGCGCGCGTTGGATCGGTCGCTCCATTTCTATCAATATCGGGGAATATCGAGCAGTGTCCGGTAACTCGTTGATCTGTAGGTATCGCCCGGAGATCCATCGCCCGCCGATTCGTTCGGGGGTAACGACGGATCTGCGGAAGCCACGCGGGAACGGCAAGGGCTTTTCACCCCTGCCTCGCCAACTCGGGCCATGAGCGAGCACGCGGTCGCGCTGATCGGCACCGGCGAGAACCCCGACGATCCCGGACCCGAGGGGTTCGGGATGGCCTACAGGCACGCCGACGCCTACGAGGCGATCGAGGGGTGTAAGATCGTCGCATGCGCCGACATCGTCCCCGAGAACGCGGAGGCGTTCGCGGCGGAGTACGGGATCGCCGACACCCACGTTTACCGGGACCACGAGACGATGCTTGCGGAGGCCACCCCGGATGTCGTGAGTGTCTGCGTGCCGCCGGCCGCACACGCCGAGATCACCATCGACTGCGCCCGCCACCCCGCCGTGCGGGCGATCCACTGCGAGAAGCCCATGGCGCTCACCTGGGGCGGCGCCCGGCAGATGGCCGAGGTCGCCGACGGAGCGGACACACAGCTCACGTTCAACCACCAGCGCCGGTTCGGGAAGCCCTTCCGGCGGGCGAAGGAACTCCTCGATTCGGGTGCGATCGGCGACCTGCAGCGCGTCGCCTTCGCCGCCCCGACGCTGTATGACTACGGCTCACACTCCTTTGACCTGTGTACGTACTTCACCGAGGGGAGCCCCGCGGAGTGGGTACTGTGTGGCCTGGACTACCGCACCGAGGACGTCTACTTCGGCACGCACAACGAGAACCAGGCGGTCGTCCAGTGGCGCTACGAGAACGGCGTCGACGGGCTCGCGACCACCGGCTTCGGCGACGGGCTCGTCGGCGCCCACAACCGGCTGGTCGGCTCGACGGGCGTGATCGAGGTCGGCCCCCACGACGCCGACGCCGAGTTGCGGGTCCGCCGTGACGGCGAGGGCTGGGAGGCGCTCGACACCGCCGGCGAGGACGTACACGGGCCCGGCTACATCGAGCGGGCGATCCGGGAGGTCGTCTCGGCGGTCGGGAGCGACCGGGCGTCGGAACTCCGTGCGGAGACCGCGCTAGTCGGGACCGAACTCATCTTCGGGGCCTGGGAGTCGAGTCGGCGGCGCGGCCGGGTCGAGTTCCCGCTCTCGGTCGACGATAACCCGCTGGAAGCGATGGTCGAGGCCGGCGATCTCGATCCGAAACCGCCGGCTGACGACGAGGGGTTCTCACAGGACGTGTCCTGATCCCGGCCGTAGAGATCGCCGGGATCAGGCGGTGCGGATCGTCACCGGACCGGCGAAGTTGAGTATCACGGCCTGGGCCATGTCGCCGAAGATGGCCTTCCCCGTCGGCGACCGTTTCTGCCCGACGATGAACACGTGGTCACAGTCGTGTTCCGCCGTCGCGTCGATGATCTCGGTGGCCCGTGCACCCCGTTCGACCATCGCCGTCGCCGGCTCGTACCCGACGTCGAGGTCCGCCAGGACGTCCTCGGCGATGTCCTCGACGAGTTCCGTTCCGGCCTCCAGCACCTCCTCGTCGCTGTAGGTGACGCCCTCCGTCTCGGCGAACTGCTCGCGCGATTCGCTGATCTCGTCTTCCCCCTCCAGCAGGAGCAAGACGAGATCGGCGCCGGCTCCGGCGGCGAGTTCGCCCGCCTCCCGGAGCAGGGTCCTGTGCGCGCCGGTGTCCTCGACGACGACGAGCGCTCGTTGCATACCAGTCGTGACACGACACCGGGAAATAAGCCTGTCGGGAACCGATCCTGGCGGGGGCCTGCGGGATTCGATGGCCGCGATGGCCCGTCCCGGTCAGCGTTCGACGATCTCGATCTCGTGGCCGTCGGCGTCCTTCGTGAACGCGTAACTGTACCCACACGACTCGGGGTCGCGGTAGTCCGCCGCCTCGCGGGTCATCAACGTGTCCCAGAACTCCTCTAGATCCGAACACCGGACCGCGAGGTGGCCCCACGCGTCGCCCATCTCGTAGCTCCGGCCGTCGTAGTTGTAGGTGAGTTCGACGTCCATCGCTTCCCGCGGCGCGTCCGTCGGCCGGACGAAGTAGTTCGCGAACGTGTCGGCCTCCCAGCGGCCGACCTCGTCGTACCCGAGCTTGCGGGCGTACCAGCCCAGCGCCGCGTCGGCGTTCTCGACGCGGATCATGGTGTGATCGAGGCTCCAGCGCGCGCCGTGGTCGCGCTCGACGATCTCGATCTCGTGGCCGTCGGGGTCC
>CAYSJP010000276.1:0-3111 GCA_964431395.1 uncultured Halobacteriales archaeon | reverse complement strand
TCGCGGTCGGGAACGAGCCCCTCGAGGAGTTGTCCTTCGACACTTTCCACGGGACCTGGTAAAGACGCCCCGCGGTGTCCGGTGAGAAAGCCACAGCCGGGAACTATACTGTCGGACAGAACGTTTGATAATCTCCGCCGGGGACGGCCCCCGGCGGAATGTATCACTGCTTCTGTCCGACAGTATACCGGAGTTCCACGTCGGGGTGGTCGAACCCCCCGCGCCACGTCCAGACATCGAACGCGCCATTGTCTCCTGTGGGGTCGGCGAAGGGACCGGGGAAGGGACTTCCCATCTCCCGTTCCGTTCCCCGGATGTCGGTCGTGATACTCAGCGGGGTTCCGTCGGGGTTCTCGTAGGGCAGCCCCGGGATCATCGCCTCCCCCAAGAGGCTGCTCGTCACTGGTTGGGTCCCACTTCCCTCTCCCCACGCGGGATCCATGTCCGCGTCGAGCGTGACGCTCTCGGGGGTCTCGACGAGTTCCGGGTCGAGCCCCGCGTCGGCGTCGACGACGGGGTCGTCCTCCTCCGCGGGTGGCTCCGCGCTGTCGAGGTAGACGTTCCCGCCCGCGTAGAGGGGGTTCTCCGCATCGTCGTACACGCTGGCGAGGCCCGTGCCGCCGGCGAAGACGTTGTTGTAGTAGCGTTCGTCGCCGCCGCCGATGTCGGTCCGCCCGGCCACAGCCGTCGAGTGGGGCTCGTGGTAGGGCGTCGAGCGCAACTGTGGGATGTGCTGGACGTTCCCCGCGATCAGGTTGTGGACGTACGCGCCGCCCTGCGACCAGGTGTGTACCGCGAGACTCGACAGCAGGACGTTGTTGTCGGCGACGTAGGGCCCGTGGTTCACCTCGAAGAATAGGTCGTCGGTGGTGTTGTCGTACATGAGGTTCCCGGTGACGCGGGTGCCCTGGGTCATCCAGTCGAGCCAGACGCCGCGGGTGACGTTGTGGATCCGGTTGTTCGCGATGTGGCCGTCGATCGCCCCGTGGAACTTGATGCCCGCGATCTCGGCCCCGCCGAACAGCGCCTCGACGTTGACGTTATAAATATGGTTACCGGTCACCTCGCAGAACGCCGACCCCATGCTCCCGACCATCCCCGCCTGCTCGCAGTCGTGGATGACGTTGTTCCTGACGACGTGGCCGCCAACCGACTCCTTCGACCAGCCTCGCTCCTCGGTCGCGATGTCGATCGCCTCGTTGTACCCCGCGGCGCTCTCCTCGAACTCCGCCTCGGGCGTGAACATCCCCAGCGTGATGCCCGTGCACCGCGAATTGCTGATGACGTTGTCCTCGATCACCCAGCCCTTGCTCCAGTGGGTGCCGATCAGGCCGGGCTGTTCCTCCGTGGGTGGGGCCCACTGGGTCGCCGCGTGACGCATCGTGAATCCCTGGACCGTAATGTAGTCCCGGCCGGACTCGCTCGGGTAGAACACCGCCGGCCGGGCGTTGACCTCGACGAGTTCCTCGTTCGGGTCGACGTCGCCAAAGCGGGCGTGGATCCGCGTAGTCACGCCGCCGAAGGTCTCGCCGTACCACCCAGGGTCGTCGCTGTTGCGGAGCTCCCGGAGACTGGCGGCTTCCGGCAACGAGGTGCCGTTGATGTACACGTCGCCCCTGTGGTGGTCCCGCCCGATGCCCTCGAACCAGTCGCCCTCGATGAGGGCGTCGAAGGGGTTGAACTCCCCGAAAAAGGAGTTCTGGAGGGAGCGCTTCCAGAGGCCGTCGTCGTCCGCCTCCCAGTCGTCGATGGGTTCGGAACCCGTGATCACGACGTCCTCGCCCGACGCCGCGCGGTACACGATCGGTTCCTCGGCCGTCCCCCCACGGGGAGGGTCGATCCGTTCCCGGTAGGTACCCCCACGGACGGTGATCACGTCGCCCGGCCCGGCGACCTCGGCGGCGGCGGAGATGGTCTCGAAGGGAGCCACGGCGCTGCCGTCGCCCTCGTCGGAACCGTCGGGCGAGACGAAGTAGTCGCCCGCCACGTCCGGCGGCGTCTCCGTCGGGGTGCTCCCGGTCGTCTCCGTGGGGGTGTCTGTCGCCGCCAGTTCGGTGGGCGTCGACGTCGGTGTAGCCCCGTCGTCGCCGAGACAGCCGGCGACGGCGGCCACACCGATCGCGCCGAGGACCGTCCGCCGATCGACCCGGTTTGAGCTACCGTCGTTCCCGTCCGGGGAGTCCGACATGACCTCACAACTCGAGGGGGGGAGACAAGCCTCTTTCGCCACTGACCGTTTCCAGTCGCGAAACCCGAACGCTCAGGGCCACCGACGCCGAACGCCGCCCGTGAGCACCCGTCGGGGGCTGGAACGCCGGCTCGCGGAGCTCGCGACCTTCGCCGAGCCCCGGGTGGACCTCGAACAGTACCCCACGCCCGCGGACCTGGCGGCCTACCTGCTCCACGACGCCGATCTCCGGGGTGACCTGGTGGGAACGGTCGTCGATCTCGGAACCGGGACGGGGGTCCTCGCGCTTGGCGCGGCGCTCCGGGAACCCGATCGGGTGGTCGGGGTCGAGCGCGACGCTAGCGCGCTCGCGATCGCGCGCGAAAATGAACTGACGATCGATCCGCCGACGCCCGTCGACTGGCTCCGCGGGGACGCGACGCGACCCCCGATCCCTCCAGGTGGCGCGACGGTCGTCATGAACCCACCCTTCGGTGCACGGGACGGGAACCGCCACGCGGACCGGGCGTTCCTCGCGGCAGCCGGGGAAATCGCCGCGGTGTCCTACTCGATCCACAACGCCGGCAGCGAGGCCTTCGTGGAGGCCTTCGTCGGCGATGCCGGCGGGACGGTAACCCACGCCTTCGAGGCACGGCTCGACCTCGGCCAGCAGTTCGAGCACCACACGGCGGACCGCGAGACGATCACGGTCGAAGTCTTCCGGATCGACTGGGAGTGATACTCCCGGCTGTACCTGTTTCAAGATATTCGCGACCCGGGGTCGCGAAATGCTGTACTATAATGACTGTTGTAGCTGTTTACCGGTGAGCGCCACCTCCGTCGGCGGCGCTCACTGGTAAGAGACTACAACAGTCATTATGGCTAAAACGAAGCTACAACAGATCAGCGTAGAATTCGGATACTCCCCGACCGATCCGCTTCCG
>CAYSJP010000275.1:0-3116 GCA_964431395.1 uncultured Halobacteriales archaeon | reverse complement strand
CGGAGATCGGGTTCGAGACGAAAATAAAGCCGATCCAAACGTACGCCGACGGGACGAAAAAGGCCGACTGGGACGTCGGCATGAGCTTAGACGCCGTCACCCTCGCTGACCACGTCGACACGGTCGTCCTCTGTACCGGCGACGGCGACTTCACGCGGCTGTGTTCCCATCTGCGACACGAGGGCGTTCGGGTGGAGGTGATGGCGTTCCAGCAGTCGACCGCGGAGTCACTGATCGAGGCTGCGGACTCGTTCGTCGACCTCGACGCGGAGGCCGAGACCTTCCTCCTGTAGACGGGGCTCCCGCCCCGTTCTCCCGTGACTCGTCGCCTCGGGGCGCCTCTGGCCGTCATTCAGTGGCCCACTCTCCCCGGGCATCGTCGCCGCCCTGAGTCGGACCGATGGTGTCGCCGGCGCCCGGAATCAAACGGAGGGCGTCGCCGACACGGACCCCAGGAGGAGCGAACCGGCGGCGAGAGCGAGCGACCCGACCGCGGCCGCGACGAACGGCGTTTCGGTCGCGACGAGACCCGCCTGGATCGTGGTGACGCTGCTAACGAAGACGAGGAGAGCCCCCAGCGAAATCTTCCGCGTGTCCATCCCGTCGAACTCTATCGATCCGTCGACTAAAAGCATGTATGATTCGGGACAGGCCTCTCACGGTTAATCACACGTTCGTGGAGCGATCCGCGGGACCCGGGGTCGGTGATGCGGTCACCGGACACGCCGAAACGGTTTTTTCCCCGAGGCGCCATCGATGAACGATGACCGACGCCGAAACCGATCGGTCCGATCTCCGGGTCGTCGCTGACTACCAGTTCGGGGGCGGCGCCGGCGCCGCCCTCTTTCCGGCGGGGGAGTCCCTCTCGATCGAGCGGTCGCGGTCGGGCCGGCCGCGGCAGGTCAAGGCGGACGCCGGCCGGATCGTCTCGTTTACCTCCTACGGACGGTTCACGCTGGGCATCGAGGGCGGGCGGCGCCTGCACGGCGAATTCCCGGGGAGGTATCGTGTCACGGTGAACGCCGAGAGCGAGCCCTACGTCAGGGACGGCCGCAACGCCTTCGCGAAGTTCGTCCGCGGGGTCGACCCGGCGGTGCGCCCGGGCGACGAGGTCCGGGTCGTGAACGAGGACGGCGACCTGCTCGCGGTCGGCAGGGCGGAACTGAGCGCGACCGCGGCGCGGGCGTTCGACACCGGGATGGCCGTGTCCGTTCGCGAGGGCGCGGAGTCCCGCGGGGCCGATCGATCGGGCGCGGCGGATCACGGGGGGGCCGACCCGTGACCCGGTTCCTGCTCGCGACCGACTCGGTCCACGCGACGGCCGCCGGCTGTGACTACCTGGCCGGCAGGCTCACGGGCGACGACGCCGTGATCGCGCTCACGGTGCTGGAGGGCGGCGAGGCCACGAGCGAGCGCGACGCCGCCGACGCGCTGAACGTCGCGACGGTGCGGCTCCCGGGCGCGGTCGAGACGGAGCGCCGCGAGGGCGACCCGGCGCCGGCGATCCTGGACGCGGCGCGGGACGACGACGTCGACGAGGTCGTCCTCGTCGCGCCGGAGTCGGGTGCGGTGGACTCGACGATCGGGGCGGTCCTCGAGGCGGCCGACCGCCCGGTGATCGTCCTGCAGTCGGGCTGATATACTGTTGGCTGTAACTTCGTGAGGACGTTCGCCACCCCGGGGTGGCGAAATTCGTCACGGACTTACAGCCGACAGTATAATGACACGGGGCGCGGCCACTGCCGAGAGCGCGGCCGTCGCGGTACGAGCCGCTATCCTTTTGACCGCGGCGGCCGAGTTCACCTCCATGTTCGGAGGTGGCGGCGGGGGACTCGACCCACGCAAAATGCAACAGATGATGGAGCAGATGGGAATCGACATGGACGAGTTCGACGCCGAGCGCGTCACCGTCGACCTCGCCGAGGGCGACCGGCTCGTCTTCGAGGGGCCGGAGGTCACGAGGATGGAGGCCCGCGGCCAGTCCACCTACATGGTCGTGGGCGAACCCGACCGCCAGGCGGAGTCGGAGGAGCGGGCGCTCGACGACGGGGACGCCGAGGCGGACGACGACGCCGAGGTGGCCGACGACGGGCTCGAGATCCCCGAGGACGACGTGAACCTCGTTGCGACCCGGACGGGCGCCGGGGCCGAGGAGGCGCGAGAGGCCCTCGAAGCCGAGGACGGCGATCTCGCGGCCGCGATCGCCCGCCTGGAATGAGCCCCCGGCTCGTCCGCACGTGACCGTCCTGCTCGTCCGCGAGGACCGGGAGTACCTCCGGGAACCCGGAGAGGAACTCCAGACGGATCTGGGCGTGCTGACGATCCCCGAGGACGTCGAGCCGGGCGACCGCCTCGAGACCCACCTCGGCGAGGCGTTCACCGTCCGGGAGTTCCGCGGGCCCGACCTGTTCAGCCACTTCGAGCGCACCGGGGCCCCGATGATGCCCCGCGATATCGGCCTCGTGATCGGGGAGACGGGAATCGCGGCCGGCGAGCGCGTGCTGGATGCCGGTACCGGGACGGGCGTACTCGCGGCGTACCTGGGGCGGATCGGCGCCGCGGTGACCACCTACGAGGACGACTCCGGGTTCGCCGAGGTCGCCCGCGAGAACATGGCGCTGGCGGGCGTCGCGGACCGCGTCGAGGTGCGGACCGGCGACGTGACCGGGGAACTCGACGCCCTCGCCGGGGGCGACGCCTTCGACGCGATCACCCTCGACACCGCGGACGCCCCCGCAGTGGTCGAGCGCGCGCCGGAGTTGCTCGCCCCCGGCGGGCACGTCGCCGCCTACACGCCCTTCGTCGAGGACGCTCGGACGGTCGAGGAGACGGCCCGGGAGGCGGGGCTCTCGGCGGAGACGAAAGAGACCATCCAGCGCCGCATGGACTTCGACGAGCGTGGGTCGCGGCCACAGACCGCCGGGGTCGGCCACACCGGATATCTGATGATCGGGCGGCTCGATTGATGATTATTGTAGCCGATTACCGCTCCGACCGCCCGCGTCGGGCGGTCGATACGGTATACTGTCGGACAGAACGTTCGATAATCTCCGCCGGGGACGATCCCCGGCGGAATGTATCACTGCTTCTATCCGACAGTATAATTGCCTACACGA
>CAYSJP010000274.1:0-3124 GCA_964431395.1 uncultured Halobacteriales archaeon | reverse complement strand
ACGGGGTCGGGCAAGACCCACGCCGCGAAGAACGTCCTCCGGCAGTTCCTCGCCGACGAGCGGCGCTACGAGATGGACGACGGCACCGCGCGCAGGCCGGCGATCGTCCAGTTCGACCCCCAGGACGAGTACGCCCAGATGCACGACGACAACCCCGCGATCACGCCGGAGTACGGGCGCCGCCTGGAACGGGAGGACATCGCCCACGGCGGTCACGACGACACGGTCGCGTTCGTCCCCAGGGTGGGCACCGCCTCCTACTCCGCCGACCACCACCGCGCCGAGCAGGTCGAGTTCACCATCCCCTTCTCGATGGTCCGATCCAGCCCGTGGCTGGTTTCGGGGGGAACGCTCAACGACAACCAGTACGACGCCCTGACACACCTCATCCGCCGGTTCTTCCGGGGACACGGCGACGGGGGGAGCTACGAGGAGTTCCGCGCCTTTCTGGACGATCCGGCGCTCCGCGAGGAACTCGACGAGTCCGGCCGGGTCCACGAGGCCACCTTCGACGCCGTGAAACGCCGCGTGTTCGGGGGGTCGTTCGGCCGGGTGTTCGACCAGGACGCACGCCCCATCACCGACCTCGTCCCGGAGTTCGTCCGCGCCGGCGGCCTCTCCGTCGTTCCCACCTACCACATCACGGACTCCAGGGCGGCCGAGACGGTCGTCCTCGCGGTCGCGAGCCTGCTCGTGGATCAGAAACTCTCGAACGATCCGACCTTCGACCGGATCAAGGAGACGCCGCTGATCGTCGGGATGGACGAGGCGCACAACTTTCTCGCCGACGCCGACAGCGTCCAGGCCCGGAAGGTGATCGGGACGTTCACAGAGGCCGCAAAGCAGGGTCGCAAGGAACGGCTTGGCCTGTTTCTCATAACGCAGGACCCACAGGACGTCGCGGACCCGGTGTTCAAACAGATCAACACGACGGCCGTTCTCAATCTCGGCGACGAGGACGCCATCTCGGCGGTGAACATCCCCTCGCACCTGGAGGACAAGGTGCCCTACATGGAGACTGGTCAGATGGTGGTGTACTCGCCGGACAACTCCGAGCCGGTCGAGCTGATCGGCTTGCCCCACTGCCTGACCCGACACGGCCGGGACTAAGATGCTCGCGTGGGGTTTCAGAAATGGAGAAACGCATTTTACACGCCGTTCTAATCCCGTGATATGGTGATTCTCGCCGGGGTTGTTTCGGACAACATCGCCGTCAACGTCGCCCTCATCGCGGTCACGACCGTTTTTATATGGGGCGGGAGCGGCTGGCTCGAAAGCTCCGCGGAGCGCCTCTCGGCGTACTACGGGCTCCCGGCGGTGATACAGGGTTCGGTCGTGGTCGCGATCGGATCGAGCACTCCCGAACTCGCGAGCGTCGTTTTCACCGCCCGCTCGGGCGTGTTCGAGATGGGCGTCGGGGCCATCGTCGGATCGGCGATCTTCAATATTCTCGTGATTCCGGCATTGGCGGGAATCACGACCAGCGATCCCCTCGACGCGAACCGGACGCTGGTGTACAAGGAGGCGCAGTTCTACATGATCGCCGTCTCGGCACTGGTCATCACGTTCGCGCTCGCGGTCATCTACTACCCCACCGGCGGCGAACCGGCACTCCGAGGGCAGATAACTCGGCCGCTCGCGGTCATTCCGGTGTTCCTGTACGGGTTGTACCTGTTCATACAGTGGCAGGACGTGAGCGAGTACGACGGCGCGAGCGGGGCGGACGGCGTCGACGTCCCGCGACAGTGGGTGAAGCTCGCGGTGGGGCTGATCGTGATTCTCGTGGCCGTCGAGCAACTCGTCGGTGCCGTCGACTCCCTGAGTGTGTCCTTCGGCATTCCCGAGTTTCTCGCGGGAGTGACGATCATCGCGGCGGCGACGAGCCTCCCGGACGCCCTGGTCAGCGTCCGCGCGGCCCGTTCCGGCAGCGGGCTGACGAGCCTCGGGAACGTGCTCGGGTCGAACACCTTCGACCTCCTGGTCGCGATCCCGCTGGGCGTCCTGATCGCCGGCAGCGCCCCGGTCTCCTTTGCCGTCGCGGCCCCGATGATGGGTGTGCTGACGATCGCGACGATACTTCTGTTTACCGTGTTGCGAACCGACCTGGTGTTGACCAGCGTGGAGTCGTACGTGTTGCTTCTCGCGTACGTCCTGTTCGTCGCGTGGATCATCGCGGAAACGGTCGGCGTGACCGGGGTTATAAGAGGCTAACACGCGGCACGGCTCCGATCGTGGAGGCCCACACACCGACATGCCGTGCTGGATGTGGCTGAGGAACACTTACCCATCGGCTCGACGTACGCGGACGTATGAGGTCCGTCCTAGTTCCGATCGACGGGTCACAGCAGTCCGAAGACGCGCTCGACCACGCCGTCTCGGAGCATCCGGACGCCGAGATCGTCCTGCTTCACGTGATCGACCCGATAGATTCGGGGTACGATGCCGAGAGCGTCATGCCGGGCTACTCGGAGGAGTGGTACAGTTCGCGCGAGGAGGCCGCAAAGAAACTCTTCGAGACGGCGCGCGAACGGACGGAACGGGAGTTCGAGACCGAGATCAGGGTCGGCCGACCCGCCCGGGAGATCGTCGAGTACACCCAACGGAAGGACATCGATCACGTCGTGGTGGGAAGCCACGGCCGGTCGGGGGTCGCACGCATCCTGCTCGGGAGCGTGGCGGAAACGGTCGTCCGGCGGTCCCCCGTTCCGGTTACCGTAATTCGCTGATACCGATCGTCGTAGCTGTACCGGTGTTTGCCTCCCCCGGTGGCGGCGAGCACCTGATAATGACTACGACGATCAGTATGACTCCGTTCACACGGCGGTTCCGGCCCGGGAATCCGGCAGCGGCGACGACACGCTCCTTTCCCGAGGACGGTCAAAACAGGGTGATCGGCTCCCCGATGTGATCCGGATCACCCACCACCAACGACCCATCGCCGCGAACGCAGATGTTCCAGCCCTCGTAGACGAAACACACCGCGACGTCCGCATCCGACGGACGGCCACGGACAATCGTGTTCAGAATGTCGGGGTCGATACTCTCATATAGCGGTGGAAGTTCTCCCGGGTCGACACCTTCGATACCCGCGACTGTCTCCACGATCGCGTCGACGGGTGATCCG
>CAYSJP010000273.1:0-3125 GCA_964431395.1 uncultured Halobacteriales archaeon | reverse complement strand
TGAGTTATTACAATAGTCGTTGGCTCTCAGCCATCTCACTTACAATTTTTTATAAAATGTTTGCCATTTGACGGTGGCCGGGTGCCCGTCGATCGTTCATCGTTGGAGTGCTGTTCCCGTCGTGCATGGCCGTCCGTATAGCTCGCTACACGACGTGTCGCTCGCTGACTGCGGGCGGACGGCGGCGGACTCTCGTCCGTCCTACGGGCCGTTGGCGATCGCTCGCCGCATCGTTTCGAAGAACTGCCCGTCCCTGATAATGATTACTCTCAGTGTTTACCGCCGAGCACCACCCCCGTGGACGGCGCTCGGCGGTAAGAGACGAGAGTAATCATTATGATATGCCGCGAGGACAGCAGGTCGAGGTCGAGACGCCCGGAGCCGAGGTCGCACACGCCTCCGGAGGTATTGGGCGAGTCGGTGTAGTAGTCATCCGTCGATTCGAGACGGATCCACGTCTTCTTCGTCCGGTTTCCCCTCCGTGCTGAAGGTAAACGGCTCTCCGTGGTAGGGCGGATCGAGCCTCCACTGCCCGGTACCGACGACCTCGGCGAGGCCGAACCGGGCGACTATTCTCTTGACGAAATCGTCGTAGTGGCCGATGGCTTGATCCGCCTCATTGTCGTAATAAATCACCCGGGCCCGATACCAGTAATAATAGCCATATCGCATCATGAAGGGGACCCATTCCTGGAGGTGTTCCTCCATCGGGGTTATCATGTCCTTGTTGGTGTCCTCGGGCACGTACGCCAGGTTCCACAGCTCCCCTGGACCGCCGAGTCGGGCGTTCAGCAGGTGGGCCCTCTCCCAGTCGCCGCTGCTATCGATGCGCTTCTCGCCGAGGATATTCTGTTTCTCCCCGTATTCACTCGGACACAGCGGATACGCGTACACTTCCCTGGACTTTTTCGTCGGCACCTGCGCGTCGACGTCGGGTCGGGAACTGACGGAGGCCATCCGGACAGTGAGGTTCATCGACGTGGCCTGGCAGGCGCCGAAGGGATCGCGGGTCGGGTCGGCGACCTCGTAGTTGCGGCGACAGTCAGTTCCGTAGGCGGGATGGAAGCGAGTCATGACCGTCGAACCTCTTTCCCCCACCCCCCCGCCATCGCTCCCGTCCATGACAGGATGCTCGTACTCGACGATCCATCGGTTCTCGAATCGCTGGGGGGAACCGAGATCCGACCCGATCCCCACTCGCTGGACGATGCCGCGGCGGTGTCGGCGCCGGTCGGTGAATTCGATCGGGACCCCCTTTGCGAGGTCGTCCGGAGCTGGGCAGGACGCCGGCGGCGGCCCTTCGCTAGAGCCGCCACCGCCCTCTCCGTCCTCGGAGCCTTGGTCCTTCCCCGGCCAACTGTCGGTAGGGCCCAGGAAGTACATCTGGCCCTTAGCGGACGAGGCGAGGTCGCCAATGAAGTTTCCACACTTTCCGGCGGAGTAATCGCAGATGCATTTCAGGCTGCAGATGGTGTGCACCGGCCCGGCGAAGGAGATGATGCCGTCGGTCTCGCCACCCTCCCGTGCCGCGTAGTCGAAGCACGCGTCGTGTCGGCGGCAGGCGGGGTGGGTCGGACAAACGAGCTTTCTCTCGTACGGTGCGTTCTCCGGAGCCTCTTCGTAGGTACACGTCGAGCAGCCCGGCCCGCAGGCACCGCGACACTCGGCCCCCGAGGCACTGAAGAACTGTGCGCGGTTCCCGAGTTGCGTGGCCGGACGACTCGGATAGACTGGGCCATCCTCATCCTCGGTGAGCCGATCGTATTTTTGCATGTAATAGGGCGCAAGCACGTCCCGCGGCGCAAACCAGCCCATCTCCTCGAACAAGTCACATACGCGGCAGTTTCGCTCGGTTATCCACTCGGTGGCGTCGACCGATGGGGCCTCCAGCCCGTCCCCGACGATCCGGGGCGTAGTCACCTCGACGTCGCCGTCGAAGCCGCCCACGCCCGTCTTCAGCGACACACCCAGTCCCGCCTCGACGCCGGTTTCGTGTTCCATGGACCGACCCGGAATGTCGAGCTGACAGAGCGGCGACCCCGCCGCCTGGAAGCTCGCGGATCCCTCGAGGCTGAGGCCACCCACGACGCCGACTCGCGCCATCGCGTCTAAGTCAATCGAAAGCTTTCGAAGGGACAGCTCCGTCGTATGTTCCACGCGGTGGTTCGCCGAGCCCGAAAGCGACACCGCGCCCTCCACGTCGGCCTGGCCGACGAACGAGTCGATCCGAACGGGTGGAACGTGGGGCAGTCTGAGTGCCCCGCTAAGCGACCCAAGCAGCGACGCGTCCGTCGTCGCCTCAAGCCCTATCTGACTCTCGACCTCCAGATGGATGGTCGCAGTAGCTGAGAAGTCGTTCGTATTGACCTCGAGACGGTACAGGTCGAGCCTCGGCTCGGGGAGTTGCACTTCGAAGGCGGGATCGACCTTGATCGATCCGAGCAGGGTCCCGGAGTCGACGTCTAAACTCTCGGTGGTGCTTTTTTTCCACCGCTCGTAGATGGGCTTTTCGTAAGCCGGCGCGTCGATGTGGGCCCCGAACGGAAAGGGGAGTTCCTTGTCGCGAACGGTCAAGATTGCCTTGCCGTCGGAGAATTTCACATCACCGCCGAGAGCCTGGGCGAGCGTCTCGAGAAACGAACGCGCGCCGGCGCCCGTCCACTCCGTCACCTCCTCGCCCACCTCGGAAGCGGTCTCGCCGACTGATTCCACGCCGCTCCACGCCCACTCGCCCCAGCTCTCACCCGAGTCACCGTCGCCAGTGTATCGTTTCTCACCGCCGGAGCGGCCGGTGGACCCCCCAGTCGTGCCGGATCCCCCGGGTCCCGAGGGGTGGAGACTCGTGCTCGCCGATCGCTGTACGGTGCCTCCGGCCCGTGTGTCGGCGGCGGTCGTGTCGCCGCCCGACGTATCCTCGACGGCACCTTGCTGTATCGTGTGCGTCAGTTCGTGTGCCAGTAGCCGCCGCCCCTCACGGGCCGACGGCCGGTACTCGCCACTCGCGAAGAACACGTCGCGACCGTGCGTGAAGGCCCGCGCACCCAGGGACTCCGAGAGGTCCTGTGCACGAGGGCCGGTGTGGACGCGGACGTCGCCGAAGTCCCGGCCGAACCGCGGCTCGAAGA
>CAYSJP010000272.1:0-3147 GCA_964431395.1 uncultured Halobacteriales archaeon | reverse complement strand
GCACGAACAGCGCAAGGCGGACGGTTCGCTCGTTCTCAACCCCCGGCGGGACCGCGCCCACACCATCATCGAGGAGTCCATGCTGAAGGCGAACAAGGCGGTCACCCATGAACTGATGTGGGACCGGGGGGTCGAAGCGATGTACCGCGTCCATCCCCAGCCTGGCCCCGGAGAATGGGACGAGGCGCTCCGGGAGATCCAGGATCTCGACGGCGTCTCCATCCCCGGCGAATCCCTCGACGACCCCCGGAAGGCCGTCAACGCCACCCTGGAGACGGCGCCGGAGCGCCAGCTCGGCAAGATCCAGTGGGCCGTGATGAAGGTGATGCCCGCTGCCCGCTACATGAGCGATCCCTTCGGGGGCCACCACGCGCTCAACTTCGAGATCTACGGCCACTTCACCTCGCCCATCCGCCGGATGAGCGACCTGATCAACCACTGGATCGTCGCGACCAACGACGTCCCCGAGAACCTGGGGGACCTGTGTGAGTGGGCCTCCGACCAGCAGAAACGCGCCGACAACTGCGAGCGGGAGTACCGGGGGTTCCTGGAGGAGGTCGGACTTGACCCCGACGCGGTCAACAACCGCGGAATCGAAGTCGTCGAGGAGGGCGACTGAAGCAGATGGTGGACCGGCCCCCCGATCCGACGACGGACGACCCCCTCTCCCGAATCGAACACACGGTCCTCGGGCCCGAGACCACGCCCGCGGACGTCCGCCGCGTTCTCGAGGAGGCCGACGAGTACGGACTGCGGGCCTGCGTTCCGCCGAGTTACGTTTCCCTCGCGACGGAGCACGCCCCCGGCGTGGAACTCGCGACCGTCGTGGGGTTCCCCCACGGAACCCACGCGACTGAAACGAAGGTCCGTGAGGCCGAGCGCGCTCACGCCGAGGGCGCCGACGAACTCGACACGGTGCTCCGGATCGGCCGCCTCCGGGGCGGCGACGACGGCGTCGTGGCCCGCGACGTCGAGGCGGTCGTCGAGGCGACGCCGCTGCCGACGAAGGTCATCGTCGAGGCGCCCCTCCTTTCGGAGGCGGAGAAACGCCGCGCCGGACGGCTCGTCGCCGACGCCGGTGCCGACTTTCTCAAGACCGCGACCGGCTACAACGGCGGTGCGACGGTCGCCGACGTCGAGCTGTTGGGCGAGTACCTCCCGGTGAAGGCCAGCGGCGGGGTCGGCTCCCGGGCGACGGCCCGGGCGATGTTCGACGCGGGCGCCGCCCGGATCGGCGCCTCCAGTGGGGCGGCGATCGCCCGGGAGTACCGCGAGGAATGATACTGACCGTTCTCGTCTCGTCCCGGTGAGCGCCGCCACCGCCGGGGGTGGCGGTGACCAGCGAACGGCGAGAACAGTTCCCGGGACTCCGCCGACATCTCCCATCGCTCTCCCCCGTCCCCCGTCGACGCCTCCCGTCACTCCGATCCACGGGCGTCCGGAGCGTGACTGGCCCGCCCGCTCGAAGCGCCGACTCGCTCTTCGGATCACATCGGATCTTCGGGGCTCCCGGGAACCGACACCCAAAATATACTTTGTTCTAATTATAACTATATCCTACTATATGGAAACCGAAATACGCGCCACTCCGGACTCCGTCCGGTCGGATCCGGCCATCGAGGGACTCGAGGTGTCCGACACGGAGTGGCGACTCGACATCGACCGGTATGCGGATTTTCTGACGGCAGTCACCGGCATCTCCCTCACCGATGGACTCTCGACTGCGGACTGCTATCGGATCGGCAACCGACTCCAGGCGTTCGTCGAGGACCACAAGCGGCGCTCCGAGTGGAACCAATCGCTCGTTGGGGAACATCCGGACGTCGATTCCCTCGCGGAAATCCTCTGGTTGGCTCGGTTCTTCCGCGCGTGTCACGACTCCCACGGCCCTGGCGATACCGTCCTTCCACCACGAATGGACGAGTAGCCACAAAAACGGAGGACGGTTCGGGGAGCGGTCACCGAGCTCCCGCGAGCCTCTGATACCGATTGTTGTAGCAGTTTACCGGTGCTCGCCGCTACCGGGGGAGGCAAACACCGCATGGATTCAATCCATGTGAGTGATCTCGCGGACGACATCGCGGACGAGGATCCGGTACACGCCCACGGGGAAAACGAGATCTATCACGTCGATTCCGGTGCCGCCAAGATCAACGTCGAGGGTGACACGACGACCGTTTCCGAGGGCGACGTTGTGACGGTCCTGTACGCGCCGGCGAAAGGGTCGAGCGACTGATCTCCCCCACGGCGCAGATGGGTCGGGTTTCCGGCCCACAGCAGTCGGATGTCACCCGGTTTTGGAACCCGTTCGGATGCCGGGTTCCCCTTTCGGGGGCGGGCTGTCGCGCCTGAACGCGAGCATGGCGTCGCCTCACAGTTGCTCGCCGACCCAGCCGCCGGCGACCCCGAGCGCGAGGCCGACGAGTCCGAACGCAGCTGCCGGAACGAGCCCCACGATGAACAACGAGAGGACGACGTTGCCGATGACGTAGCCGGTCGCCGCGATGACGAACGCCGCCACCCCGGGTTCGACGATCGTGCTGCCCGGGGAGGCGACGCCGATCAGGACGCCCATCACGAAGTAACTCGGCAACCCGCCGAGCAGGCCGACGTTCAGGAGTCCGGCGAGCAACTGGAGGCCGAGTCCGACGCCGATTCCCGTGACCACCCACTTCGGGTGGAACACCGAGGTCGACGCACCCTTAGCGCGCGAAACACTCATGACTCATCGTTGGACCCCAACGAACTAAAACCGCCGGGCCGTGTCTCACTCCCCGACATCCGGCTTCGGAACCAGTTCTTCCGTCTCGAGCAACTCCCGGAGTTCCCGGAGATCGGCGACCTCGTAGGTCGGTTCGACGTCCAGATCGAGGTCTACACGGTGTGGCCGGCGGACGAACGCCGAGTCGACGCCCGCCCGCCGCGCCGCCACGACGTCCTTCCGGCTGTCGCCGACGTACAGCGCGCGCTCGGTGCCGAGGTCCGCGAGGGCCCGGTGAAGGTAGTGGGGATCGGGTTTCTTGCGTTCGACGCCCGCCACGGTGTGTTCGCGGCCGTAGTGTGTTACGACCGGCGGCGCGAGGTCGAAGTGCTCGACGATGAACCGCACCGTCTCGCGTTGGTTGTTGCTCACGATCCCGATGTCGG
>CAYSJP010000271.1:0-3150 GCA_964431395.1 uncultured Halobacteriales archaeon | reverse complement strand
CGGGCGTTCTGGCAGGGGTACTCGAAACGGGCGATGGAGACGCTCGCGCCCGACGCCGGCGGCGAGGAGGGCGACTTTCTCCGGCAGTTACTCCTGGAGTTCGTCCCGGGGCGGGCCCGGAGGCTGGTCACCGACCCCTCGCTGGCCGGGATCGCACAGCTCGGGACGCTTCTCGCGCTCACCGGTACCGTCGGCGCCGGCTACCTCTACGGGGCGGTGAAGTGGTGACCGACATGCACGGCGACGGCGCTACCGGGGGCGTCGATTCCGAGCTCCCGGGGGTCTGTGTCGCCACCCATCCACTCGGTTCGGCGGGGGAGAACGCGACGCGCACGCTGCTCGAGATTCTCGCCGCGGTGTCGACGGCGAGTCTCGTCACGGCGAACCTCCCGGCCGATTCGGCCATACGCGACCGCCACGAGGTGGTCGAACTCACCGAGAAAGGGGCCGGCCAGTCGAACGTCCTTCTGGCCGCGATCCGATTCGTCGTCAACCAACTCCGGATGTGTGCGGCGATCGCCCGCCGCGGAGAGCCGGTCGTCCTGTTTTTCGGCGCCACGGCGTACCTGCTGCCCATCGCCTGGGCGCGCCTGCTGGGGCGGACGGTCGTCCTCGAACCGCGGGGCGACGTGCCCCTCACCCTCCGGCTGTCCTGGGAGCGCCGGATGCCGGCAGTGCTCGCCCGGGGCCTAGCCGGCTCCGTGTGGGCGCTCGAACGCCTCGGGTACCGCCTCGCGGACGCCATCGTGACGTACACGCCCGCGATGGCGTCGGAACTCGGGCTCGATCGCTACGAGGGGAAACTGCACACCAACGGGGCGCGCTACGTCGACACCGACCGGTTCGCGCCCCACACGCCGTTCGAAGAGCGTGATCGTGTCGTGGGGTTCCTCGGGCGGATCGACGAGGAGAAAGGGATCCGGACGCTCGCGGCGGTCGCCGAGGCGCTTCCGGAGGACGTCGCGTTCCGGTTCGTCGGTGACGGCGACCTCCTGCCGTGGCTCCGGGAGCGGCTGGCCGACGAGATCGAGGCGGGGCGGGTCGAACTCGCGGGCTGGGTCGATCACGACGAGGTGCCGGCCGAACTCGACCGGCTCCGCCTGCTCGTGATGCCCTCGGCGCCGACGGAGGGGTTGCCGACGACGATCCTGGAGGCGCTGGCGTGTGGGACGCCCGTCTACGCGACGCCGGTGTCGGGCGTTCCCGACGTGGTGGATGAGGGAACGACCGGGTTTCTGATGGGTGGCACGGATCCCGGCGAGATCCGCGGGGACGTCGTGGACATCCTCGACCGTGACGACCTCGCTGAGGTGAGTGCGAACGCCCGGGAGCTGATCGAGGCGGAGTACAGTTTCGAGGCCGCGACGGCACGCTACGAGGCGATCCTGGGCGCCCTCGAGGCGTGACGCCCCGGGACGGATCCACTACTCCATGTAGCCGAGCTGTTTCAGCCGGTCGGCGACCTGATCGTCGGCCCCCGACACGCGGCGATCCGCGATATCGATCGGTTCCTGCGTCCCGACCTGGGGCTCGGGATCGAGTACGTTTAGCACACGCCCGTCGATGTCGGTGGGGATATCGACCCCGTGGGCCGCGAGGATCGTCGGCGCGATGTCCCGGATGTCCGTCTCGCCGAGGTCGCCCCGTGGCCTGATGTCCGGCCCGGCTGCCAGAAAGATCCCAGTGGGCGTGTTCTCGGCGGCCCACCGGTCGGGGACGGTCCGGACGACTCGTCTCCCCATGCCATCGTTCACGTGGACGCCCGGGCGCTGGTCGATGACGACGTCCGGCCCGATACCGAGATACGGCCCCTCGTACACCTCCTCGGCGGGATACACGCCGGTGAACAGTGGGTCGCCGGCCTCGTCGGTCACCGCCGACAGGTCCGCGATGAGGTTCTCGCGGACCGACGGTACGTCGAAGGCGGGGTTGAGATAGATCGGGCCCTGGCCGCTGGCCAGCGCCTTCGTCTCCCCGGGGACGATCAGCTCCATCTTGCGCTCGCGCTTGGCGCCGGCGCTCTGTGGGACGAGCTGCTGGAGCCGCTCGGGGACCGTCTCGGCCAGCAGCTCCACGACTCCGAACCGCTTGGCGACGTCGAGCGCACGCTCGCGGGTGAGTCCGATCCGCTGGAGGTACTCGTCGAGGCCGGCCGTCCGCGTCAGGTAGCCGTTCCGGGCGAGCCACTCGTTGATGTAGAACTCCGTCGTCGTCGGCGCGGCGCCGTGGTCGGACATCACGATCAGGTTCGTGCCCTCGAGCGCCGCGAGTTCGCCCAGCCAGTCGTCCACCAGTTGCCAAGCGCGCCTCGTCGGGTCCTCGTCCCAGAAGAAGTGATGGAGGACGTTCAGGTAGAACAGCGTCACGTGCACCAGGTCGAGCTCCTCCTCGAGAAAGAGGTCCCGGGCGACCTCGAGGCGCAACTCCAGCAGCCGGAGGATCTCATCGACCTCTGCGCCACGCTCGGCGTTCGAGGACAGCAGGGGATCGGGATGAACGGCGTAGTCGTAGCGCTCGCGGAGCCGCTCTTCGAGTCCGGGTGGGTGGGTGTACCCCGTCTCGAGGGAGCGGTACTCACCCTCGACGGCGTCGGGACCCCCCGAGACCACGTAGCCATCGAGCTCCCGCGGGGGGTACATCGAGGGCATGTTGACGACGCCCGTCCGCAGTCCGGCGTCGTCGAGGTAGTCCCAGAGCTCGGCCGTGTCGTAATCCCGGCCGCTCATGATGTCGATGCGCTCGCTTTCGAGGTCGATACGCTCCCACCAGAACACGCCGTGTTTCCCGGGGTTCTTCCCGGAGGAGTAACACTTCCAGTTCGGGTAGGTGACGGGGGGGAGGCAGCTCCGGCTCGTGGCGTAGGACCCCGCCGCCCGGAGCTCCTCTAGGTTGGGGAGGAGGCCCGCTTCGATCCAGGGCTCGGCGAGCCGCCAGCTTGCGCCGTCGAGCCCGACCACGAACGTTCGCGTCACGTCCCCGCCTGGGACGACCACGGGCGAAATAGCTTCGGTTTGGGCGAGTGGCAGGGGTCCTCCGTCACGCCTCCTCGCCGAGCAACGCCGGGAGGTCGAGCGTCGCCACCGGGAGCCACCCCAGGACGGCGGGGAGGTACACCCCGAGCACCCGGTCGACGAGGACGACGACGGCGGC
>CAYSJP010000270.1:0-3170 GCA_964431395.1 uncultured Halobacteriales archaeon | reverse complement strand
GTGATTCCGATCGCGAGGAGGAGGACGACTCCGACCACCAGGCCGAGCGCGGAGAGCCCGGCGACTTCGAGGAGCGTCGCGCCGTTTGCGCCGGCCATGAGCCCCGACGAGACCCCGACCAGGCCGACGAACCCGTAGGCCAGGCGTGGCGTGACGAAGGCCGTGTCGCGCCCCCGGCGGCGCGGCTGCATCACCGGAACCCTCGGCCGACGTCGTCGTCGTGTACGATCTCGTCGAGTTCCGCGTCGAGAACTGCCTCCGCCTCATCGAAGGTGCTCGACATGTCCTCGAGTCCCTCGGGTCGCGTCCGGTTCTCGTACTCGATCGGGCCGTGGGCCGGGGAGTCCAGCGCGTCCATCAGGTCGGTGAACAGGTCGTCCGGCGTCGTCGGGGCGTCGCTGTGGGCCTTCAGCGTCTGTTCGAGCCGGCGGGCCTTCTCCTCGGCCTCGTCCTCGTTCTCGGGCGCCTGCTGGACGCCGAAGCGACCGCCGGAATCCCGCTCGGGAAAGTACGACCCGATCTCGTCGTCGATCTTTCGGGCGACCTGGGTGCCGACGCCCTTCACCTCGAAGGGGTTTTTCGTGTACGTCTTCAGGAGAAAGACGCCCGCACCGGGGTGGCCGAGGTACATGTCCTCGCCGAGGCCCTGCCGGCGATCGCCCGCGACGGCCCGCCAGCCCTCCGGATCGGCGTCGCTTTCGACCACGTCCGAGACGATATCCTGCCAGTCGCGCACCCGCATATGACGCCGTTCGTATCGGGACCGAATGAACGTGTCGGTCACGGCCGGACCGCCGTCAGCGACCCGTCTACCCCCTCCGCGATGTGGATCGCGTGTCGTCGCGTCCCGACGAGCCTGCCGTCGTCAATTCGGGGACGTGCTCGCGGATCGTCACGGCACCGCGCGGAGCGACAGCGTTTTTCCCGCCGCCGCGAAACCGGAGGTGTGCTTCGCGGGGTCATCACGAGCGTCGGGGATACTCGGACCGTCGACACACAGTACGGCGAGAGCGACCTCGCCGAGGTCGACCTGCGAACGAGGGCGGATGACGGACGCCCCGGCGACGAGACGGTCACGCTGTGGGGCAAGTGGACCGAAACCGCGGCGGTCGCCGAGCCGGGGATGGAACTCGCGGTCACGAACCCCGATGTTCGGGAGTACCGGGGCGAGGAGCGCTACGCGACGACGGGCGACTCCCGGGTGATCCTGGAGCCGGACTTTCTGGTGGACGTGACCGACATCCGCAACTGGGTGCAGTGCCCGCGGATGTACTACCTGAACAAACTCTCGGCGACGCCGCTTGCCTACCCCGTGGTGAAGGGGACGATCGTCCACGAGGCCTTCGGCGACCTCCTCCGGGGCCGCGACCGGGAGGACGCGATCGACGACCGCGTCGCGGAGGCGGGGCTCGACATCGGCCTGCTCGGGCGCGATCCCGACGCGGTCCGGAGCGAGGTCGAGGACCACGTCCGCGCCATCGAGGGGTGGCTGGAGCAGGGCGTCCTGGGCGACACCGACGAGTGGCGCTCCGAGTACACCCTCATCGGCGAGCGCGTGGGCATCAAGGGTCGGTGTGACGCGGTCCGCCGGGGCGCGCCGGTCGAACTCAAAACGGGCAAGAACACGAACCGCGACCCCCGATTTCAGGACAAGATCCAGGCGGCCTGCTACGCGCTCCTGCTGGAGGAACAGGCCACGGGCGTCGGCGCCGGCGAGCACGGCGAGATCGACACCGGGACGCTGCTGTACACGAAAAACGCCGCCCTCGACCGGGGCGAGGAGTCGGGCGATCTCTCGCCCGCGAAGGACTTCTCCATGGGATCCGGCCTGCTCGATTTCGTCCTCCGGACGCGCAACGAGATCGCCGCCATGGAACACGGGATGGACGTTCCCACCGGGTACGAGGCCGACGCCGTCTGTGATTACTGCTTCGAGCAGGACACCTGCCTCGCCGTCTCCGGGCGGCTCGACCAGGAGTCCAAAGCCGGGCAGATCGGGACGACGGTGCCGGAGGAGGAACGGGCGTACTTCGATCGCTTCTACCGGCTGATCGAGGAGGAACGCCGGTCGGTCCACCGGTCCTACGCGTCGCTGTGGCGACAGGGTCCGGAAGAACGCGCGGACGCCGACCGCGCGCTGATCGGCCTGGAGCCTGCTGGGAAGCGACGACTCGACGACGGACGGTGGGAGCTTCGCGCCACTCCCACGGGCGCCACCTCGAAGATCCGCGAGGGGGATCGCGTCCTCGCCAGCGACGGCGACCCGATCGACGGCGACGCCGAACCCGCGTGGGTCGAGCGCCTGGGCGAGGAGGTTGTCGTCACCGCCGAAGAGCCCATCGAGCTACGCCGGCTGGACGTGTACCCCTCGGAGTTCGGCGTCGATCGCCAGCTGTCGGCGCTCGCGGAGTTCGTCCTGCGCACCCGCGCCGAAAAGAAAGATCCGCTGTTCGGGCGTCGGGAGCCGGCGTTCGACGACGGCACGTCGCCGGGCGACGGGGCCGAGGGCGCGTACGTCCCGAACAACGCCGCCCAGAACCGCGCGGTCAACCGCGCGGTCAACGCCGAGGACTTCGCGCTGATCCACGGCCCCCCGGGGACGGGCAAGACCTACACCATCGCCCGGCTGGTCCGCGCCCTGGTGGCGTCGGGCGAGCGCGTGCTCCTGTCGGCGTACACGAACCGCGCGGTCGATAACGCACTGGAGGCCCTCGAGGAGCAGGGGTTCGCCGATTTCGTCCGCATGGGGACGGAGTCGGGGGTGCGCGAGGACATGCGTGACGCGCTCCTGCCGGGCCGGGGGGATCCGGCGGACCTCGCCGACCGGCTGCGGTCGGCGCCGGTCGTCGCGGCCACGACCAGCACCGCCGGCTCGCGGGCCATGCGCCAACTCGACTTCGACGTCGCCGTCGTCGACGAGGCCTCCCAGCTGGCGGAACCGGACGCCCTCGCGGCGATCAACAGGGCGGATCGGTTCACGCTCGTCGGCGATCACCGACAGCTCCCACCCGTGGTGCGCGCCGAGAACGACCTCGCGACCTCGCTGTTCGAGCGCCTCATCGACGAGCATCCCGACGCGGCCGTCGCGCTCGACCGCCAGTACCGCATGGCACAGGCGATTCAGGCCTTTCCGTCCCGGGAGTTCTACGGCGGGCGACTCAGGCCGGCGA
>CAYSJP010000269.1:0-3220 GCA_964431395.1 uncultured Halobacteriales archaeon | reverse complement strand
CGGGCGGTCGGAGCGGTAATCGGCTACACTAGTCATTATCAGCCGGTCGGGCCGTCCAGCAGGTCTTCCGCGATCCGGACCGCGGCCGCGACGTGATCGTCCGCCTCGGGATCGCCGGTCCCGTCGACGTTCGCGAGCAGATCGGCCACGTGACCCAGCCGCTCCTCGACGACGTCGGCCCCGACGTCGGCGCCGACGAGGTCGCCGGCGACGGCCTCCGCCTCCCCGATCCACCGGCTCGCGGTCGGTTCGACCGGCCGTTCGGCGGTCGCCCGCAGGCGCTCGTGGAGCTCCGCCAGCGTCGCTCCCTCGTCTTCGGTTCCCATACCGACCGGTAACACCCGTGTCGGCATGGATCGTTCGGTTCCGGGACCGTACCGCCCCGCCGCGCCGATCCGGAACCACGCATTTAAAATCGACCGTGTGCACCGTTCGAACATGGTCGAACTGTTGCTCGTGGTGGGGGTCATCGTCGCCCTGTTCGTCGGATACAACATCGGAGGTTCGACGACGGGTCCGGCGTTCGGCCCGGCGGTGGGAGCGGGCGCCATCTCAAAGAGCGGTGCCGCGGCGCTGATGGCCGTGTTCTTTTTCGGGGGTGCGTGGACGATCGGTCGCGAAGTCGTCGACACGCTGGGGCGGGACCTGATCACCGAGTCCGGGGTGTTCACACTGGAGACCAGCATCGTCGTCCTGTTTTTCGTCGGCGGCGCCCTGTTCGTCGGCAACTACGCCGGGGTTCCGGCCTCGACTTCGATGACGGCGGTGGGGGCGATCGCCGGTCTCGGCGTGGCCACCGGCGCCCTCGACTGGGTGGTGATGGGCGAGATCGTCGTCTGGTGGCTCGTCGCGCCGATCCTCGGATTCTGGGTGTCGGGGATCATCGGCCGGTATCTCTACCCGACGATCAACCGGTGGGTGGCGATCGAGGAGAGCGACGGGTCGCTGATCGAGTTCGACCGGAGTGGCGCCGTACCCATCCCCAGACGCGGTCCCGACACGACGTCCCGCGAACTTGCGGGGGCGGTGACGGTCGTTTCGATCGGCTGTCTGATGGCCTTCTCTTCGGGGACCTCGAACATCGCCAACGCCATCGCACCTCTGGTGGGGGCCGACGCGCTGGAGATCAACCCCCTCATTCTGCTCGGCTGTGCCGCCGTCGCGGTCGGCGCGTTCACCATCGCCCGGCGGACGCTCGATACCCTCGGAAACGACATCACGGATCTCCCGCTGACGGCTGCGATCGTCGTCGCGATCGTCTCCTCGACCATCGTCGTCGGCCTGTCGGTGATCGGCATCCCCGCCTCCTTCGTCATCATCGCGACGATGTCCATCGTCGGTCTCGGGTGGGGGCGGGCAACGCGAACCGTGACGGTCTCGGAGGGCGTCCGCGGGAACGCCGACGCGAACGTCTCGGTGGGTGCCCTGACCGCCGAGGAACCGGGCGAGAAGGCCCCTGACATCGGCGAGGAGGAACCGGAGGACATCCCCTCGGCCGCCGACCTGTTCGATCCCGCGACGACCGGGCGGGTCCTGCTCATGCAGAACGTCGTCCCCGTCATCTCTACGGCGGGCGCCACCGCCACCTTCTGGGTGTTGTTCGAGTTCGTGTGGGCGTGACGGCGACCCCGCCGAGTCGACGCCCCGTCCGGGTGTGACGGCGACCCCGCCGAGTCGACGCCCCGTCTCGGGGGCTTTATCCCAGCGAGCCACCACCATCCGGTATGAGCGATGCCGAGACGGACCCGGTGGGGCGTGGCGAGATCTGGATCGAGAAGTACCGCCCGGACTCGCTTTCCGGCGTCGTCGGCCACCCCGAGATCACCGACCGGCTGAAACGCTACGTCGCGAAAAACGACCTGCCGAATTTGCTTTTTTCGGGGCCGGCAGGCACCGGGAAAACTGCCTCCGCGACGGCAATCGCCCGCGAACTGTACGGCGAGGACTGGTCGGAGCACTTTCTCGAACTCAACGCCTCCGACGAGCGCGGTATCGACGTCGTCCGCGATCGGATCAAGAGTTTCGCGCGCTCCTCGTTTGGCGGCGCCGAGTACCGCATCATATTCCTCGATGAGGCGGATGCCTTGTGCGTGCCTCCCGGGACGGAAGTCGTCACCGGGTATCCGTCCTCACCGGAAGTCAAACCGATCGAAGAAGTAAGCGAGGAGAGCGAGCCGATCCCCTCCGTTGACTTCGAGACGAACGAGATACAGTCGGACAAGGGCAAGCTCGTCGACTCCGGGGTTGCCGACTTCTTCGAACTCGAACTGGAGGACGGACGGACGATCACGGCGAGTCTCACACACCCGTTCTTCGTGGTCGGGGAGGACGGTGAACTGATCGAGAAGGAACTGCAGGAGCTGACTCCCGACGACGAGATCGCCGATTTCAAGGATGACGTGGGCGTCTCGAAGTGTGAGATCTGCGGGGACTGGACGGCAGGGAGGTTCTGTTCCGTCGACTGCAAGGACGAAGGGCACAGTCGCGAGATGGAGGGACAGGGGAATCCCATGTATGGGACGGAGTGGTCCGAATTCGAGCCCGCTTTCGTGTCCGACGGTGGGCGAACTCCGGTCCAAACAGTTGGCATACGTCGCATCGAGTACAGTCACCGCGGGAAAGCCTACAACATCACTATGGAGGGTACACCTAACTTCATGCTCGGTAACGGAGTCCTGACCCACAACACCTCCCAGGCCCAGTCAGCGCTCCGCCGGACCATGGAGCAGTTCTCCCACAACACCCGGTTCATCCTCTCGTGTAACTACTCCTCGGAGATCATCGACCCGATCCAGTCCCGCTGTGCCGTCTTCCGGTTCGCGGGGATCGACGACGACGCGGTCGCAACGCGCATCGAGGAGATCGCCCACGAGGAGGGAATCGAGTACAGCCGGGACGGGATCGACGCGCTGGTGTATGCAGCCGACGGGGACATGCGCAAGGCGATCAACGCGCTCCAGGCGGCCGCCGTCATGGGCGAGACCGTCGACGAGGACGCGGTGTACACGATCACCGCCACCGCCCGTCCCGAGGAGATCGAGGAGATGGTCACCGAGGCGCTGGCCGGGAACTTCACCGCGGCGCGGTCGACGCTCGACTCCCTGCTCACCGAGAAGGGCCTGGCCGGCGGGGACGTCATCGACCAACTCCACCGCTCGGTGTGGGAGTTCGACCTGGACGACGAGGCCGCGGTTCGCCTGCTGGACCGGATCGGCGAGGC
>CAYSJP010000268.1:0-3247 GCA_964431395.1 uncultured Halobacteriales archaeon | reverse complement strand
GACGTCGAGGCCCTTCTCGAAGGTCCCGTCACGTGCCGTCAGGCACGTCGGTGACGTCTCGGGCGGCCCGAGCGTCGTGTTCTCCACCGAGACGCCGGCCTCGAAGGTCGTGTCCGTGGTGTCGACGCGGCCGATCGTACATCCTACAATATCGAAGGGGTGCCCGACGACGGCCCCGGAGAGGTCGAGTTCCCCCTCGATCGTGACTTCTTCGAAGCCGATCCGGCCGAGGTCCTCACCGTCGAGGACCAGCGAGGAGAGGTCGAGGCCGGCGAGACGGGCTCCGATCAGTATCTTCCGTCGGTCGTCGCCCGACCGGACGTCGGCGAGAAACGCCTCACGGAGATCGACGTCCGAGACGCCGGCGGCCTCGCGTTCCGCGGGCGGGAGGTGGAACGCACAGCGGTCGCCGTCGCCGACAACTGTCCGGGGACAGCGCCGCGACGCCCCCCCGGTGGCGTGCGTGAACGAACACTGTGCCATCGAACGCCTCGAGGAGAGCCGGAACCGTATGCTTGTGGGGAACGCGGCGAAACGACGTAACCCCGGGGTAAGCGAAGCTTGAGGCCACCGGGCCCCGGAGGATTGATCATGAGTTCCACGGACGAGCGGCGTGCCGAACAGATCGCGATCTGGAGTGAACTGGAGGACCGCGAACCCGTCCACACGCGAGTCGAAGGGGTCGACCTCGTCGTTATCCAGTACGACGAGGAGGTGTCGGTGCTGTACGGGCGGTGTCTCCACCGCGGCGTGCTCCTCGGGGACGGCTACGTCGAGGGTGACAACCTCATCTGTGGCGTCCACGGCTGGGACTACCGGGTCGACACCGGGATCAGCGAGTACGACAACTCGGAGGTGCTCGAGAAGTTCACCGCGTGGGTCGACCGGGACGAGGACGCCGTCTACGTCGACGCCGCGGAGGTCGCCGCCTGGACGGACGACAACCCCCAGCCCTACGACGATCCCGAAGGGGGTGACGCCGGGGACGGCGCGATGCAGGGAGCCACCGACGACATCGAGGGCGGGGCCGTCGACCCCGAGTTCTACGGCGACCCCGACTACGAGACGGAGCCACACACCCACTACATCCAGAAGCTGGCCCGGGAGGGCCCGGAGGGAATCGGCGAACACGGCGACGTCTCCGCGATGGGCGTCCCCCGTCCCGAACTCCCCACCTGGGAGGATCTGCAGATCCTCACCGCACAGCTCGCGCGCCGGCCGCTGGCCGACGATACGCCCGTCGACACGACGCTGACGATCGGCCCGAACGCGGAGAACCCCCTCGAACTCGAGATCCCGATCCTCGTCAGCGACATGAGCTTCGGGGCGCTCTCCGAGGAGGCCAAGATCGCCCTCTCGACGGGCGCCGAGCGCGCCGGGACGGGGATCTGTTCCGGCGAGGGCGGGATGCTTCCCGAGGAACGGGAGAACAACTCGCGGTACTTCTATGAGTACGCCACCGGAAAGTTCGGCTGGGACATCGGGAAGGTCGAGAACGTCCAGGCGTTTCACTTCAAGGCGGGTCAGGGCGCCAAGACGGGGACCGGCGGCCACCTCCCCGGCGAGAAGGTCCAGGGCCGGATCGCGGAGGTCAGAGACCTCGAACCCGGAACCGACGCCGTGAGCCCGGCGCAGTTCCCCGACCTGGAGACGGCGGAGGACTTTGCGGCCATGGCCGACCGGGTTCGCGAGCGTGGCGGGGGTATCCCGGTGGGGTTCAAGCTCTCGGCCCAGCACCTCGAGGCCGACGTCGATTTCGCTCTAAAAGCGGGCGCGGACTACCTCATCCTCGATGGCCGGGGTGGCGGGACCGGGGCGGCCCCGGACGTGTTCAAGGACAACATCTCGGTGCCGACGATCCCGGCGATCGCCCGGGCCCGGGATCACCTCGACGCCCGCGGCGCGGGGGACGTGACGCTGATCGCGACCGGTGGGCTCCGGACCGAGTCCGACTTCATCAAGGCGCTGGCGCTGGGCGCGGACGGCGTCGCGGTCGCGAACGCCGCCATGCAGGCGATCGGCTGTCTCGGCATGCGGGCCTGTGACTCCAACAACTGTCCGGTCGGGGTCGCCACCCAGCGCGAGGACCTGCGCAACCGGCTGGTGATCGACTCCGCCGCGGAGGGACTGCGGAACTTCTTCGAGGCCAGCGCCGAGCTGATGAAGGTGATGGCCCGCGCCTGCGGGCACCGGAGTCTGACCGGGTTCGAGCGCCGCGACCTCACCGCCTGGAAGAAGGACGTGGCGGAACTGGCGGGCGTGGAGTACGCGGGCGCCGGACGGTAGGAGACGAGGCGGGCGTGGAGTACGCGGGTGTCGGACGGCAATCGAAGAGATTGGCACGGGACGGCGACCGGCGGGTGGCACCACGATATAAATCTATCGCGGCCGTGCACCGTGTCGATTCGTCCACGCCGGTAATTAGTTTCCGGACCATCATGAGAGTGTATGGGTAGCAGTACAACTGTTCCGGACGTCTCGCCGGATCGAACCGACGTCATCCCCGAGTCGTACGCCCTGTACGTCGACGACCGGCACGTCCACGTGTGGCAGTACCGGCACACGCTGGCGGAGCGGGACGGCGAGTGGCACTACGAGGAAACGCTTGAGTTGGCCGACGGCGTGCGCCTCTCGCTCGAGTACGCGACGCCGACCCCGCCGTCCGCGGACGGGTACTGGGTGTACAGCCGGTCCTACGCCTGCGAACTGGACTGCAAGTAAACTACCCCTCCCTACTTCGCTCACCCGCAAGGGTTCGCTCGTTGAGGGAGGGGCTTTGATGTGGACTCCCGGCGATCAACTCTCGGCGGTTGGCCGATAGCCGTCGCCGTTCAGCGCCCCACCATTTACACGCACGTCTACTGGTGCGTCTACGCTCCCCGACGTGGGCGAGGAACGCAGGCTGTGCTTTCGCTTTCGCATATACCGGAGTCCGACGTTTTTCGCGCCGTTGTAGTCTGCATTGATTTCGTACCCGCAGTTCAGACACCGGAACTGCTCGCCGGTGCGGTTGTCCTCGTGGGTGAAGCCACAGTCAGTATGGGAACACCGCTGGCTCGTATGGTCGGGGTCAACCTGTTCGACCGCTACCCCCCTCTCTGGCGCTTTGTATTCGACGTACTCGACGAGTCGGCGGAACGCCCACACGTGATGCCACTCAGCATGCGGGAGTCGATCCCGAATGTCCGTTAAATCCTCGAATACGATCACGTCGCAGTCGTGTGCAACAGCTTCGTCAATGATCTCG
>CAYSJP010000267.1:0-3259 GCA_964431395.1 uncultured Halobacteriales archaeon | reverse complement strand
TCGAACGTCGTGTTGGCGTAGTACCCGGGAAAGAGAACGAAGGGTGCGTGCCAGAGTGCCCACGCCGTTCCATTGAGGGCTCCTGCAGCGAGCGCACTGAACCGTTCCTGCAACCGGTCGAGCCAGTATCCGCGGAGCCCGACCTCCTCGACGACGGGGAAAACAAAGGCAAACGCGACGAGCGAGCCCAGTGCCACCGGATCGAACAGGCGATCGGTCGAAACGAACTCCAGTGGCGCCGCGGTGATCCCGAACAACAGCGCTCCCCCAGCCAAGATGAGATTGAACAGTGGCCAGTACAGGACGATGACGACCCCCCAGCGCGGAGCGATTCGTCCGATCTCGATCAGTCGGGTGCCGAGATCAGAGAGGCCATCCCGGCCCCGGGTGAGCCAGGTCAACAGCAAGCCCGCCAACAGCGGACTCAAGCCACCGGCGAGAAACAGGCCGACGTTGGGGAACGACCAGACCGACTCCCCGGAAACCACGACAGGAGACCAGAACAGGAACGCCCATCCCCAGTAGAGGACGGGAAATCCCCACGGCGTTGCGGCGCGTGCGAGTCTGCTGACCCGTCCCGCCGGATGATGCGAACGGTCACCCTCCATGTCTAAACAACACCTGATGATCCACATATACACACCGGATGTTCCCGTCTTCCGGAAAACGCGGCGATCACCGGTATAGGGATGTTCGGAAGCGTTTGCAAGCCGACCGCACGCCGTACTGCGGTCGATCTTGTAATGACTTCCGAACACCCCTATAGCGGACTACGACGATGGGGGCTGGAGTATACTGTCGGACGGAACGTTTGATAATCTCCGCCGGGGAGTCCCCGGCGGAACGTATCACTGCTTCCGTCCGACAGTGTATCTGCTTCGTCGCGTTCTCCGCGCCAACCGCTTCCGGGAATACGACCGCGTCGATCGCTTCGTGACTCTCGACGACGACCACGGTATGGCCATCGTCGGCAAGGTGAGTCGCAGTCTCCGAGCCGACGCGACCGCCACCTGCAATCATCAGGCAACCTGGTCCACCACGGTCTCGTCGTCGACGACGAGGTTGTAGGCCGCCTCGTCGTCGTTCCAGAGCGCGAGCGCGGACTCGAAGAGGAGGAGATCGCCGTAGTCGGCCTCCTCGAGATCCCCGTTCAGGACCGTCTCCCGCGTCAGGACGGCGTAGTGGTCCACGCTCTGGGAGCCGTCGCCGATCAGGTACAGGGGGTTTCCCCTCTCACCGTCGGCCGCGAGGTCGTGGCTCAGCTTCACCGCCGCGAGGTCGATCCGCCCGGTGACGTGCCGGCCCGTTTCGGCCATCTTCGCGAACCGGTCCGGATCCGGGTCGAACGCGACCTTCCGGGTGCCGTCGGGGCGCAACAGGGCGTAGGAGAACTGCACGTCGACGTTGACGAACTCGCCGTTTCCCGCTCCCGCGTCGTCGAGCCGGCGCTGGAAGGCGGGGACTTCGAGATCCGGCCGGACGTCGAACGACCAGCATCGATCCGCCGGCTCCTTGCCCGGCCACAGCCGGACCGTGGGACTGTAGACGGTCAGGCCGTCCCCGACGAGCGAGCGCTCGATCTCCCGGAGGCCGGTGCTCGTCTCGAGGTCGGCGGGGGCGAGCAAAAGCAGGCTCCCGTCCCCCGCGAGCGCCTCCGCGTACCGCCGGACGACGCCGAGGGGGTCCTCGAGTTCCGAGAGCACGTTCCCGAACAGGAGGAGGTCACAGCCCGGTGGCTCGAACCCCTCCGCGCGTTCGCGGTGGACCGTCGCGTGGACGTTCCGTCCCGTCTCCCGGAGGAGGCTCTCGAGCACGCTGGCGGCCGGGCTAGGCTCGACGGCGTGGTACTCCAGCAGCGCGTCGTCGGGCAGGTAGTCCGCCAGCCCCAGCGCCGGCCCGCCGACCCCCGCGCCCACGTCGACGACACGAAGTTCCCGGGACAGGAGCCCCCGCTCGACCAGGTCGTCGAGGACGTACTGCACGGCGGCGTAGTAGTCGGGGAGGTGGTAGATCGCGTACCCGAGCGCCGCCGTCTCGTCGTAGCGGACGTCCGCGCCCGCGAAGTACTCCTCCTTCAGCCGGCGGATCGCCCCACGGAGGTCGTCGCCGGACTCGCCGGCCGGCCAGTCGGGGCCGTAGCGCTCGACCAGCAGGTCCGCCAGCCGGTGCCCGTAGCGCTCCGGGAAGCGCTCGACCGTGCCCGCGAGCCCCTCGACGGGCTCCCCGGGTACCGGCTCGAAACGCCCGTCCTCGCGCTCGATCAGGCCCAGGTCCGGTGCCTCCTCCCGGAGGACCTGCCGGACTGCCGCGGGGTGGGGCCGTCCCTCGACGTACTCGTGGATCTCCTCGGGGTCGATCGGCCGAACCTCGCGGAGGTACTTCGCGTTCTCCCGGATCGCCCCGCGCTGCTCGGGGGTCATCCGTCGGCGTCCGGGTCAGTGGTGCTCTCCCCGGCCTCGCGGTACAGCCGCTCGAACGCCGAGGCGTCGGCCTCGGCGATGCGTTCGGCGGCCGCGGCGATGTCCGCCGCGCCGTCGAACGTCTCCTGGACGTCCGCGTACACCCGCGGCGTGCCCCCGGTGACTTCCCCCCGGATATCCTCGAGCGCGTCGTACACCGGCGTGCCGAACGCGTCGGGGACCGGCTCGGCGGCGAGCCCGAACGCCAGCACGGCGGCGTGTGCGCGGGCCTGGACGGTCTCCATCGCGCGGTCGTGCTCCTCCGGGGTGGTCTCGACGAACGTGTTGCCCGCGTCGGCGAGGTCCGCCCGGATCGCCGCGAGGGTCGGCCCCGCGTTTTCCGCGACGGCCGCGATCCGGCCGGGGGCGTTCTCCGGCGCGAACAGCGGGTGCAGGCTCGCGCGCTCCAGGTCGGGGGCGTGCTCGGCCATCGCCTCCGTCGGCCCGGCCATCACGCCCGCGAGGTCGACGATCGCCTCCCGGGCCTTCCCCGCGTGGGCCGCTATTGCCTCGCCCGCGACGCCCATCGGCACCGCGACGGCGACCGCGTCGAAGCGCTCCTCCGTGTCGAGCGCGACCGCCCGGCCGCCGATCTCGACGGCGGCGGCCTCGGCGGCAGCCGGGTCGGCGTCGGCGAACGCGACGTCGGCCCCGACGCAGTCGGCCAGCCAGCGGCCCATCGCGCCGGCCCCGACGATCAGCAGCTCCATCGGTCGCCGGTAACCAGCGGGCGCGTATAGGCGTTGCCGTACCGGGCGACCGATTCACGCGTCGTCCTCGAGTGCGTCGAGCGCGTCCTC
>CAYSJP010000266.1:0-3298 GCA_964431395.1 uncultured Halobacteriales archaeon | reverse complement strand
ATGACGACACGCAGGAGTTATTTCGGGGGCGTCTTGATCGCCGTTCTGGTCCTCACGGCGGGGTGTTCGGGGTTGCTGGGCGAGGATCAGTCGTTCGATGCGTCGGAGATCACCGTCTCGAATGACTCCCTCTCGGAGACCGGCTACACGAGTGCCGAAACGGAGGAGTACACCTTCGAGGAGACGTTCGGGAACGACACGGAGGTGAGCATCACGAGCCGACTCGCCGGCTACGAGACGGAGTACGACGGCGGGCCGGGGTACTTCGTCGGCCTCGCGACGCCGAAATCGGAGATCGCCGGCATCGAGGTGAACCCGCTCGGCGACTACGACAAGGAACGACTCGTCGCCAGGGCGATGTCCCGCAGCGACGGGGCGGACATCGACGTGGACGAGGAGGACCTCGAGACGGTGGGGAACACCTCCGTGACCATCCTCGACTCGGATGCGACCGTGACCACCTACAGCACGACCGTCGAACGCGACGGCGTGGAGGGTGAGGCGCTCGTCCACGCGACCCGGATCGAACACGGCAGCGACTACGTCATCGCCGTCGGCGTCCATCCGGAAGCGGCTGCGGACGGCGAGAGCGACATCATCGCGCTGTTCGAGGGTATCGAACACGACGACGGGGAGTGACTGCGGGCGACTACCAGTCCGGTGGCGGCCACGGCTCGCACGCTGATCGACGTCACCCGGGCGCGTCTGCCGTATGACCCGACGCCGCGAGACCGCCGATGGCGGCGCCGAACCGTCACGGCTATGTCCCGACGGGGCGTTCGTCGTAGGCATGCGCTCGATCCGGCGGGAGTCGGGCGGGAACGTCGGCCTGTTCGTCGACGGCCCGAACGTCTTCCGCGCGGAGTTTCACGCCGACCTCGACGACCTCCGGGAGGCCGCCGAGTCGTTCGGTCGGCTCGCCATCGCCCGCGTGTATCTCGACGCCGACGCGCCCGCGAACCTGCTGCGGGCCGTCGAGGCCCACGGCTTCGAGGCGGTCGTCACGAGCGGCGACGTCGACGTCCGGCTCGCGGTCGAGGCGACCGACGCCATCGCGGATCCCGGCCTCGGGGTGATCGCGATCGCCTCCCGCGACCTGGATTTCAAGCCCGTCCTCGAGGCCGCGAAACGCCGCGGCCGTGAGACGGTCGCGGTCGCCCCCGGCGAACACGGGCGGTCGGAGGGGCTGGCCGCCGCCGCCGACGAGGCTGTCCTGCTCGAGAAGGAGTAGAAGCCGAGTCGTTTTCATTCCCGGGTGACTACCCCGGTCCATGACCGAATACGACGGCCCCGTGCTCGACGACCACCTGCACCTGGACGCCGACAACCAGGGAATCGAGGCCGTCCGGGCGTTCGCGCGGTCGGGCGGGACGCACCTCCTGCTCGTCAACCAGCCCTCCTGGAAACTCGGCGTCGAGGCCGAGAAGCCGGCGGACTTCCGGCCCGTCTTCGAGGAGACGATCGACCTCGCGGCGAGCGCGAGCGAGGTCCTGCCGGGCGAAGCCCGGCCGGTGCTCGGCGTCCACCCGGGGCTGATCTCGCGCCTCGTCGAGAACGGCCTGACCCCCCCGGAGGCCCGCGACCTGATGTGTGGCGGACTGGACGTCGCCGCGGAGTGCGCGGCGGGGAGTCCCGCGGTCGCGCTCAAGTCCGGGCGACCGCACTACGAGGTGTCGGACGCGGTGTGGGAGGCCTCGAACGCGGTCATCCGGCACGCACTGGAGCGTGCGGCCGAAACGGGGGTGGCCCTCCAGCTCCACACCGAGTCGACGGAGGACCTGAGCGAGGTCGGGACCTGGGCCGAGAACGCCGGGCTCGCCCCGGAGCGCGTGGTGAAACACTACGCCTCGGGGCGGTGTGACGGCGTCACGCCGAGCGTCATCGCCCACGAGGAGGCACTCGGGACGGCCGCCGAGGGGGACCACCCGTTCCTGATGGAGACCGACTACCTCGACGATCCCGACCGACCGGGAGCGGTGCTGGGCCCGAAGACGGTGCCCCGGCGGGTCGACTGGCTCCTCGACCGTGGTCACGAGGAGGCGGTCCGGCGCGCCCACGTCGAGACGCCTCGCCGAGTGTACGGGATCGACACGGAAGAGACGCTGACCCGGTCGTGACAGGGGAGCGTCCGGGCCACCGCGAGCGAACGTAGAGAAAGGCCTTTCACCGCACGGGGCCGGTGTGGGAGTATGAGTACCCCCGCCGAGGAGTTCTACTCGGAGGAGCGCTGGCAGAACTGGCTCGACAGGCTGCGCGAGTCCGACCTCGACCCCGAGGAGGAGGAGTCCGCGCGTCTTCTGCTCAATCTTCAGGACGACGTCGCGATCGCGGTCGCGAAGATCGTCCGAGCCTACGAGGGCGACATCGACGAGGAGGACGCCCTCTCCGAACTCGACCGGGACGGGGCGATCGAGGAACTCGCGGACCTCCGGGACGTCGTGCTCGCGGAGCCAGACATCGAGGACGAGGAGACCGCGATCCTGCTGGATGGCGTCCAGACCAGCCTCGTGTCGGCCATCTACGCGGCCGAACAGTACATCGCCGAGGGGGTCGCCGCGGACGCCTCCATCACCGAGTACCTCCGGGCGGCGGGCGACGCCGAGGCCGACGAGGAGGTCGAGCGCGCACTCGGGCTCGTGGCGGCCGCGGGAACGCGCGTGATCGACGGCGACGAACTCGACATGTCGGTCGCCGAGCAACTGGAGTACGGCCTCGTCACCGAGTGGATCAACGGGCTGGACAGCTTGCAAAGCGCCGTGAGCGACCCCGAAGTCATCGAGGAGTGACCACCGCCGTCCCTGCCGCCTCCGCAATCACCACCTGATTTCGTCGATCGTCGAATCCGCCATCGACACTTCCATATACGTCGTCGGTGAACGAGTGTGCATGACCAGCGTCGGAATCGACGGCCTCTCGATCTGGACCGGAAAACTCACGCTGAACCTCCCCGAGACGTTCGCCGAGGAGATGGGCGACGACCCCGAGAAGTACACGAAGGGACTCGGCCTCAACGCGAGTTCGCTACCCGACGCCCACGAGGACATCGTGACGATGGGCGCGAACGCCGCCTACCAGCTGATGAAGGAGAGGGGGATCACTCCCGAGGACGTCGGGCGGATCGACGTGGCGACCGAGAGCGCGTTCGACAACTCCAAGCCGGTCTCGACGTACATCGCGGGCTGTCTGGAGCAGGTGTACGATGAGGACTTCCACCACGCCAACAAGGGCGAGCGGAAGTTCGCCTGCATCTCGGGCACCCAGAGCCTCGACGACGCGTACAACTGGATCCGCGCCGGGC
>CAYSJP010000265.1:0-3316 GCA_964431395.1 uncultured Halobacteriales archaeon | reverse complement strand
TGAGTTCGAGGTGCTGATAATGACTCGTGTAGGCAATTACCGTATCGACCGCCCGCAGTCGGGCGGTCGGAGCGGTAACACGCTACACGAGTCATTATGAATACGTCCGTCACGTTCCCGGAAAACGGCTAGTGGTGGTATATTTACCATTGTGGGTCAAGGGGAACGTTATTAGCGCCGGATGTCAACCAACGTTATGTGGACACTCTCTCGGCCGAGAAAAAAGCCAGTACTGCCGTGATCGAAGCAGTAGCTGATCGAGAGGGTGTGGAGAAGACAGATCTCGCAGGTCCAGTACTCTTCGAAGCTATCGATCCCGGTGCACTCAATAGGATCTGCCGGAACGATTCCGTCCAGGTCTCGTTCGAGTATCGTGGCTATTTCGTCACCGTCGATAGCGAGAACAACGTCGAGTTGACTACCACCACCTGATCCCGGTCTTTCTCGTCACTCCCAGCTGTTTCAGAACGGCTCCGGTAGATTCTCGCCCGGCCGTGTCCCGGGCGACGGTTCTCCCGGACGACCGCGGCGTTTAACACCCGCCGGTCGGTGGAGTGGTGTATGACACCGGGGTTCCAGTACACGGAGATCGGGACGTGGCTGAGCGACCTGCCCGACGAGCTGGTGGCGTCGATCGGGCAGGATTCCGACCCGGGCGCCGGGTTCAGTTTCGTGGTGCGCGCGGATCCCGTCGACGTCCGCGTGATCGGGCCCGGGAGAGAGGGGCCCCTGGAGATCACCGCGACCGTCGTCTTCTCCGGGGACGCGCTGTCGGCGATCCGGGCGCGGCCCCACCGCTTTTTCCTCGAGACGCGCGCCGTCTTGGCGGGTGCACCCGGGTTCCACCGACTCACCGACGGCGAGGGGAACGACGCCGACCCGGACGCGTTTTCCGCCGTCGCCCTGCACCACTACATCTACCCGGACGGCGCGAGCAAGCACGCCGTCCTGACCGGGGTCATCGATCTGGTGGCGGCCGCGGGACACCTCCACGACGCCGGCGAACGTCTCGGGGACGCGTCGAGCGGTGAACTTTAGGACCGACGAGCGAAGGACCCCACATGGACGTACCCGTCCCGCGGCGCCGGGTTCTCGCCCTCGGGATCGGCGCGCTCGCTGGCTGCCTGTCGAATCCCCGCGAGGAGAGCGGGCCGACGGCCACCGAGGGTGACCCGCCGTCCTCGCCCGCCACGACGACGGCGCGGACGACCGAACCCGGATGCGGGACGCCGGTCGGCCAGGAGTGGGGGAGCCGCGAGGAGGACCCCTCGGTCCACCCGTGCCCGGAGAGGCCCGACGACCTCGACGCCTGTTCCGCGCGTGCCTTCGCGATCGGCCTGGAGAAACACCGCCAGTACGCGCGTGCCATCGGGCGCTACGAGTCGATCTCGGCGCTCAGCTTTTCCGCGAGAACGGCCACCGTGACGCGGATCCCGTCCGGGTTCATCGTTTCCGCCCGGCTGTACTTCGCCGTCACCGGCGAGACGGCGTCACCGGGGACGGACGCGTCGACACGGACGGACACGGCCACGCAGTCCCGGATGGACACGACGGGGGAACCGGCGGACTGGCCGACCGGACTCTACGACGTGGACTACCTCGTGATCCCCGACGGTCAGTGGCGGGCGGTCGGACACGCCGAGGGGTTCGGGACGGGGCGCGCCCTCCGCCAGGCGGGGTCGGAAATCGGGTGCGCCGGGGGGGCGTGACCAACCACCCGGACGTCCTACACGGCCGGATCCGTCCGGTACGCCACGATCGCTGCGGCCCCGACCACGGCGAACAGGAGGACGGTGGCGGCCGGGTGTGCGACCGCGAAGAGCGAGTCGGGCGGGTGGACGATCCGCTGGCGCATCAGGTACACGACGACCGGGAGGAGTCCGGCGCCGGTCACCAGGAGCGCGCGGAACCCGGGACGGGCCGGGGCCCGGCGCCACCCGACGATGGCCGCGATCAGGAGCGCCGCGAACGCGGGCAGCAGGACGGCGTACTGGGACGCCTGGATCGGCGCGGAGTACCGCGTGATCACGGGCGGGCCGAGGATCACGACGATCGGAACCAGCGCGAACCCCGCGAGCAGCGCCCGGCGGACGTGCCGGAAGGAGAACGCGTCGACGTGGGTCCACACGGCGGCGGCGACGAACAGGCCAAAGATGGTCATCGCCGTCCAGTAGTGGGCGGCGAGCACCTCCGGAACGAACGAGACGACCGTCTCGCGGCCCAGGAGCACCTGGATCGGGAGCAACACGGTCCCGACGCCGATCGCGGCCATGACGCGGCGCGACGCGCCGCCGCGGTACGCCAGAACGGCCGAGCCGAGGATGGCGAACCCCGCGAACATGGCGATCACGCGGTGGATCCACTCGAACGCGCTGGGCATCGTCGCCGGGAACAGGTTCAGAAAGCCGCCGTCACACAGCGGCCACTGGGCGTTACAGGCGAGTCCCGCCGCAGTCGCCCGCGTCGAGACGCCGAGCAACATCGTCAGGTACACCATCCCCGTCGCCAGGAGCACGGCGCTCCCGTAGTTTTCACGCAGGATCCCCCGGACGTTCCCGGCCGACCGCCGACGTTCGGTTCCAGCCACCTCTATCACCTGCCGCCTGCTACGGAGGGGATGCATATATGCGGCGCGGATCGACGGAGCGCGGGCCCGCCAGCCGACACTGAAGACGGACGTCACATCTCGTCGGGAGCGCCGTTGGAACCTCCCGGAACTGCCCTCCCCACCGATCACAGTCGTTCGCCCGTTCGTCGATCGTCGAACACATAATCGACAGAAAGGGTAGCTTTTTCCCCTCCGACCGTAGTGAAGGCGGTATGGGATTAGACGACGACGCCCTCGATTATCACAGCCGCGAGCCCCCCGGGAAGGTCGCCATGTCGACGACGAAGCCGACGAACACGCAGCGCGATCTCAGCCTCGCGTACTCCCCCGGGGTTGCCGCCCCCTGCCGCCGCATCGACGCGGACGCGGACGACGCCTACAGCTACACCGCGAAGGGCAACCTCGTGGCCGTGATCTCGAACGGTTCCGCGGTCCTCGGGCTCGGGGACATCGGTGCCCAGGCCTCCAAGCCAGTCATGGAGGGCAAGGGGGTCCTGTTCAAGCGCTTCGCCGACATCGACGTGTTCGACGTCGAACTCGACATCTCCGATCCGGCAGCGTTCATCGAGTCCGTCGCCGCGATGGAACCCACCTTCGGCGGCATCAATCTCGAGGACATAAAGGCGCCGGAGTGTTTCGAGATCGAGCGCCGGCTCCGCGCGGAGATGGACATCCCGGTCTTCCACGACGACCAGCACGGCACCGCGA
>CAYSJP010000264.1:0-3320 GCA_964431395.1 uncultured Halobacteriales archaeon | reverse complement strand
GGGAGACGGCGTCATAATGACTCGTGTAGGCAATTACCGTATCGACCGCCCGACTGCGGGCGGTCGGAGCGGTAAAACGCTACACGAGTCATTATCAGTTCCTCCCCGTTTACCGAGTTCGTATCCATGTGCCGTAAAGACGGAACCCACGACTGAATAAGTCTGCTGCTATACAGTTGGAACAACGTTGTATTGTTTAACCAGTATATACGCGATCGTAACCCACTGTCCGACCGAACCACCATATTCGTCCAGAAGACCGTCGCGTTCGGGGAGGAGCCGCTCGATGCCGGCGTAGTCCGAGCAACCGATGCCGTCGTATTAATATACCCTTATAAAGTATGTATTTCGTTCGGGGGTCGGCGGTGTGTATTTATTATCGGACGTCGAGATACCGGTGTGGACCCGCTGTTAGCAGGAGACACTGCAGTCGTGACCGGCGGTTCGAGTGGTATCGGGCGCGCGACGGCGCTTCGCTTCGCGGAACACGGTGCGGACGTCGTCGTCGCCGACGTCCGGGAGGCGCCCAGGGGCGGCGGGCGGCCGACTCAGGAGGAGATCCGGGCGACGACGGACGCCGACGCGGCGTACGTCGAGTGTGACGTCGCCCGGCGCGAGGACATCCAGTCGGCGGTGGATCGGGCGGTGGAGATGGGCGGACTGGACGTCATGGTCAACAACGCGGGTATCGTCCGCCTGGGGAGCATCCTCGAGGTGAGCGAGGAGGAGTTCGACCGGGTGATGGACATAAACGGAAAGGGCGTCTTCTTCGGGTGTCAGGCTGCCATCCCCCCGATGATCGACGGGGGCGGGGGCAGCATCGTCAACATGTCCAGCCTCGCGGGGATCCGCGGGTACGCCGAGACGACCGTCTACGGAATGAGCAAGGGCGCCGTGACGCTGCTCACCTATTCGCTGGCCAGCGAGTTCGGGGCAGACGGGATCCGGACGAACGCGATCCACCCCGGGACCATCGAGACGGAGATCCGAAACGACGTCAAAGACGACATCGACGCGCCGGATTCCGACCGGCGCGAACGGATCGCGCTCGAGGAGTTCGGGACGCCGACCGACGTCGCCAACGCGGCGCTGTTTTTGGCTTCGGATCTCGGGTCCTACGTCAACGGCCACTCCCTCGCCGTCGACGGCGGGATGGCGAACATCGAGGTTTAGTTCGACTCCGCCAGGACGGACCTCGCCGACTCGTGACTGCGGACGTACGCCTCCTCCATCGGGCGCTGGCGGAGGGCGGCGCCGATCACCTCGACCCCCCAGGGGCCGTGATAGCCGGCATCGGAGACCGCGTTTACGAACCCGGTCACGTCGAGATCCCCCTCGCCGGGGAGCAGCCGGTGGTTGGTGGTCTCCTCGGTCCTGTCGTAGGGCGACTCCCGGTATCCGTCGTTGAGTTCGACCCACAGGAGGTCGTCCTCCGGGATGGACCGGAGGACGTCGTGATCGGTCCCGGACTTCAGGACGTGCCACGCGTCCAGCAGGATCCCGCCGTTCGGGGCGTCCACCGACTCGATCAGGGATAGCGCGTCACCGAGGGAGTCGAAGTTCCCGTCCTCGAACATGAACTCCAGGCCCACCTGCGTGTCGTACTCGCGGGCCTCCGCACAGAGCGTCTCGAACGCGGCCGTGACCTGCTCGATCGGGCGGGACCGCCGCGGAATGTTACACACCTTGAGGTGGCGAGCATCGAGCGCCTCGGCCGCCTCCAGAAGCGTCGACCGGGCGTGGTCCGACTGGCGCCGACGGTCGTCGTCGGGTTCGAGAAACCAGTCGTTCAGGTTCTCCAGTTCGACGTGCTCGATCCCGTTCGCGGCGAGGATGTCGTTCAGTTCGGCGAACGTGTGCTCCTCGCGTACCTGCAGGAGGTCGTCGTACAGGAGGCCGATGCCGGTGAACCCGGCGGCGGCAGCGGTTTCGACCCGCTCCGCGAAATCCCACGGGCTCCGGGGGTCGGCAGCGTTCGGGTCCGCGTCGCCCGCCAGCGTCCAGTAGGAGCCGAGCAGCTCCGGATCGCCGGTCATCCGGACACCCCCGGGTCGACGATCACTCCGGCACCTCCGGATACGACTCGAACGGGACGGTGATCCCACCGGTGTTGGCGTAGCCGCCGTCGACGGTGATCGACTCGCCGTTGACGTAGGACGCGAGGTCGCTGGCGAGGAAGACCGCCACGCCGGCGATGTCGACCGGGTCGCCGAGACGACCCTCGGGGACGTGCTGGAGGAACCGATCCATCGTGTCCTCGGGGACGACCGAAGTCATCGGGGTCTCGATGGTGCCCGGGTTGATCGCGTTGACGCGGATGCCCGTCCGGCCGAGCCGGTGGGCCAGCGCGAACGTCAGCATTTGCGTCGCCGCCTTCGACATCGAGTAGACGACGGACTTCCCGTTTCCCAGCCTGGCGTTCAGGCTGGCGACGTTGACGATCGATCCGCCGCTGCCGTCGATCATCCGGGGGACGGCGCGCTGACAGAAGAAGAAGGGGGCGACGGCGTTGACGCCCATCACCTCCCGGAAGTCCCCGCGGGACGTCTCGAAGAAGTCGTCGGCGGCCTCGAAGATGCCCGCGTTGTTGACGAGGACGTCGACCCCGCCCATCGACGCTGCGACGTCGAGGGTCGCCTCGATGTCCTCCGGGTCGGTCACGTCACACTGGGCGAACACGCCCCGACGGTCGGTGCGCTCCTCGATGAGTTCGTGTGTGGGCGTGCCCTCCGGCGGCTCCGCACTCAAACTCGCAACGACGACGTCGGCGCCGTGGCGGGCTGCCTCGAGGGCGATCCCCCGGCCGATGCCCTGTGCCCCGCCGGTGACGATCGCAGTCTGATCTTCGAGCAGTCGGTTCATGCGTACCCGTCCACGTATCCAGGTAAACGCACATTGGTTCGTGGCAGTATTGCCTACAAAAGAGGACGATCATCGGGTTCCATCGTCGGCCTGAGCACGGAATCCACACGGCCAGGTCCCATCCACCGACTCCACACGGCCAGGTCGACTCACGAGGGCTGCTCGGTTCGGGCCACGGTCCCCTGGTTGTCGCGATACGGTGTTCAGAACCCGTTCGTCGCGTTCGGGCTAGACGCCCCGGCCCTGGAGTTTCTCCTCCTCGGGCAGGTCCACGTTGGCGTCGCCGGACATCCCCTTGCCGGTGCCGCCGGCGATCTCGACGAGGCGCTCGGGGTCGTCCCAGTTGTTGACCGCCTCGACGATCGCCTCGCCCATCGCCCGGGGGTCCTCGGCGCCGAAGATACCCGACCCGACGAAGATGCCGTCACAGCCGTGGTGCATCATCAGGGCGGCGTCGG
>CAYSJP010000263.1:0-3329 GCA_964431395.1 uncultured Halobacteriales archaeon | reverse complement strand
CCCCTTTCGTCTCGACCGGCAGGTCCGTCCGGAACAGTTCTGCCGCGATGGCTCCGCCCGCTTCGGCGGCTTCCCGAACAGCATCAACGTACTCCGTATTCACGATGCTCGTGACCAGGGTTCCGCCGCGTTTACGACTGCCGATTCCCGGGGAACCGTGCCGAAGTCCCGGGTCCCGGACAGCGTTGACCGCGAATTCTGTAGGCCTATATATACGTATTTCGTGGCATTATGAAGTCTTAAGTTACGATGGTCGACTCTAATTACCGTGTATCGACGCAAATACCTGAAGCGACTCGGCGCAGTCGGTGTAGCCGCGGCGGTCACGGGGTGTAGTGGCGATTCGGACGATACGGAGACACCCAGTGATGATGGCAACGGGGCCGGCGACACGCCGACCGATACCGCACAGCCAACCGAGACGCCAACCCCCTACGTGGACGGGGAAATCAAGTTCCTGCTGTCGCCGACGGAACCGCAGGACCAGTTGCGGGCACAGTACACGCCGATCAGGAACCGGATCGACGAACACGTGGGCGCGGTCGACACCGTCGAGATGCAGTACGCGAACAACTACTCGGCGACGCTGACGGCGCTCAGTTCCGGAACCGGAGACATCGCCGAAACGGGACCGTTCGCCGCGGCGCTCGGCGTCGCCCAGGACAACGCCGAGGTCCTACTCCAGCGGTACGGGTACGGCTCCTGGACCTACACCAGCGTGATCGTCACCAGGCCGGACACGGATATCGAGAATCTCAGCGACCTCGAGGGCAAGACGGTTGCTTTCGCCGATCCCCTGAGCGCGAGCGGGTCGCTGTACCCCATGGGCATGATCAAGGACGCCGGACTGTCCGTGCCCGACGAGCCGGGATCGCCCGGCGGGGCCGATTTCGATCCCGCCTGGTCGAGCCACGCGTCGGCGAAGTCGGCGCTCGATTCCGGACAGGCCGACGCTGCCGGGGTCGGGTACTTCATCGTCGCCGACGACGCCCGAGAGGGGTACGTCGACGGCATCGAGGAGGTCGCACGCGACGACGGCATCCCCCGGGCACCGCTCATGGTCTCGCCACAGCTATCCGAAGACGAGAAGACGACCCTCCGGGAGGCGTTCACCGAAGCGTCGAACGACATCTACCTCGGTGAGGACGGCGAGGAGGGCACCGAAGACGACCTCTGGTTCAACGACGTCCGCACGGCGGACGAGGAAACGTACCAGCCCGTCGTGGACAAGGCGAACTCGCTCGGCTACGGCCAGGAAGTGTTTGAGTAACCCGGCCGTACACCCCACATGGCCAGGATAACCATCGAGAACGTTTCGAAAGTGTACGGTGAGGACACCGTCGCATTAGATGGGGTTTCACTCACGATCGAGGACGGCGAGTTCGTCGTTCTGCTCGGGCCGTCAGGTGCCGGAAAGTCGACGATGTTGCGGTTACTCAACGGACTGGAGGAGCCGACCTCGGGGCGGATCGACATCGGCGACGCGGTCGTGTCCGGGACCCGCCCGGACGTCGCGATGGTGTTTCAGATGCACAACCTCATCGAGGGCGCGAGCGCGTACCGGAACGCGCTGACAGGCGCGCTCAACCGGACGGGGACGGTACGCAGTGCTCTCACACAGTACGACGACGACACGGAACGCATGGCGCTTGAGGCACTCGATACGGTCGGGCTTCTCTCGGAGGCCAGCCAGCAGGCCAGCAGCATGAGCGGCGGCCAGCAACAGCGCGTCGGGATCGCCCGTGCGCTGACACAGGATCCACAGCTCCTGCTGGCGGACGAACCGGTCGCCAGCCTCGATCCGAAGGCGTCGGAGGACGTGATGGGGTATCTGGCAACCGCGGCCGCCGAGCGCGACCTCACGACGATCACGAGCCTCCATCAGGTCAACATCGCCCGGGAGTTCGGCGAGCGGTTCATCGGTCTCCGTGACGGGGTGGTCGTCTTTGACGGGGCCGAATCGGAACTCACGACCGACGTCGTCAAGAACATCTACTACGACGACGTCGAGGGGATCGAGTCCATCGACCGGGCGAACATGACCTCCGAGACGAGCGGGCCGGTGCTCGGGGCGTCGGAGGGTGGATGATAGATGGCGACCGACGACGCCACCACATCCGACCACGACGACCACATCGAGGACGCACGCCGGCGTCTCTGGCGTCGCCGACTGCTCCGGCGCGGGGTGTATGCGGGCGCGTTTCTCGCCGTCGTCGGACTCACGTACTTCGTCTTTCTCGATTTCCTCGGGTTCTCCTTCGCGCAGTTGACCACCGACAGGGCGACGACCGAGATGGGGAAGTTCGTCAACGGGCTGTTGCCCCCGAACTTCGTGGACATGACGACCTACACGAAGGACAACGAGATCGGGGGGATCGAAGCACTCGTCGTGAGTCTGACCGCCTGGGAGTTCGGCTTCCTGTGGGGCGTCATCCCGGGCGTCTGGCCGACCCACATCATGGACACCCTGGCGGCGGCCAACGCGGGCAACGGGAACGTGCTCGTGTCGGCGGCGTACACCACCGTCGCCGCAGGCGTCGCCGGCACCGTGCTCGGATTCCCGCTCGCGCTCACTTTCGGCGTTCTCGGCTCCGAACGCGTCGTGCCCTTTCCGTTCAATTTCGTCTTCCGCGGGACGATGTCGACGATTCGTGCGATCCCGGCGATCGTGTGGACGCTGATCTACATCCCGATCTTCGGCATCGACCCCGCCACTGGCGTGCTCGCCATCACGACCGACACGGTCGGCAACCTCGGTCGGCTGTTCACCGACGAACTTGAGGAGATCGAGGACGGCCCGATCGAGGCGGTCCGGTCGACCGGCGGTGGCCGCGTGCAGGTCATCATCTTCGGAATGCTGAGCCAGGTGACCAACTCCTTTATCGCGTGGACGCTGTACATCCTCGAGATCAACACCCGGATCGCCATCACGCTTGGCGTGCTCGGGGTCGGCGGACTCGGGATGTACATCGACAACCAGCTCGGTCTGCTCGACGCCGGTTACCAGAACGCGATGGCCGGCATCTTCGTCGTCGTGTTCATCGTCCTCGCCATAGAACTCGTCTCCTCGCGGATCCGTGCCCGACTGCGCCCCGGAGAGGAAACGTCGGGCGGTCTCCTCGATGCCGTCCGGGGGCTGTTCAATCCCGGCAAGTGGATCGGTCGCTTCGAACGGGGGCGGTAGCCGCCCGCGGTCGGGGGACCCGCCGGGCACCGTGTTAGGGGCGTCGGCTGCGGTCGGGCGGAACGAAGCCGGACGCGCGACCGAGTCATTACTCGAAGTGGGTCCGGAGCGCCCGCTCGGTCGCCTCCCGGGACCCGCCGTTGTC
>CAYSJP010000262.1:0-3331 GCA_964431395.1 uncultured Halobacteriales archaeon | reverse complement strand
GCGGGGTGGGTCCACTCGGTGTCGGCGACGACGGCGCAGGTCCCACACTCCACGCAGGGCTGGGTGTCCAGGCTCACGACCCGCTCCTCGGAACCGTTCGTCCCGACCATCTCCTGGCGGTAACACCCGCCGCCGTACTCCGCGGAACTCACCGGGCAGGCGGTCACGGCGGCGCCGGAGGCCTCGAAGGAGTTGTCGAGCACGCGGATGTGGGGCTCGCCGACGTCGTAGGTCAGGTCGCCGATGCGGTCGCCCAGTTCCGGCGGCTCGATCGTGTTCTCCTCGGTGATCCGGTCGCCGAGTTCCTCGGCGATCACCGTCGGCAGGGTGACGTACGGCGTCTCCGTGTCCGGCAGGACCGACATCATGAACGGGGAGTTGTACAGTTCCTCGATGACGCCCGAGAACGCCCGCACGCCGACCCGGCCGACGGAGGAGGTCGCGACCGCGTCGACGAGACCGGTCACCGCGTCGTTCTCCGCGACCGCGCTCGAGACCCGGTAGCCCGTCGGGCGGAGCTTCCCCATGACGCCCTCCTCCTCCAGCTTGCGGGAGTAGAGCTGCCCGGCCTTCCCGGGCGACCCACGACTCTTGGCCTCCACGAACGCCTCCGCCGCGAGCGCGCCAGCGGTGACGGCGTGGTTCATCCCCTTGATGATCGGCCCCTGGGCCTGCATCTGGCCCGCCGCGTCCCCCACCAGCACGAGCCGGTCCTTCTGTGGGTCCGGATGTGCGACCTTCTTCGAGTCGGGCACTAGCTTCGCGGAGTACTCCGACTCTTCGTACGACTCGCCGAGCCACTGGGTCATCAGGGGGTGGGTGAGCAGGGCGTCCAGCAGCTCCTGCACCTCGACGTTCTCCTCGACGATCGAGTCGAGGTGGAACACGTTCCCGATCGACAGGGAGTTCCGGTTCGTGTACAGGAACCCGCCGCCCCGGACGCCCCGATAGAGGTCGCCCGAGAAGAGGTGGGCCTCGCCCTCCTCGGAACCGATGTCGAAGCGCTCGTTGATCTCCGCCTCGGGCATCTCGACGACGGCCTTGACGCCCTGGAACCACTCCTCCGGTTCCTCCCAGTCCATCAGGCCGGCGTCGCGGGCGAGCTCGGAGTTCACGCCGTCGGCGGCGACGACCAGGTCCGCCTCGATGGGGTCGAGCTCGTCGGTCTCGACGCCGACGATCCGGCCCCCGTCCCTGAGCAGGCCGGTGACGTGGACCTCGGTGAGGAGCCCGCCGCCGGTCTCGCCGGTCATCTCGTGGACCCGTTTTTCGAGCCAGGAGTCCATGTTCCGGCGCAGGACGGTGTCGGCCCACTCGGTGTCGTGGTGGTGCAGATCCGAGATGTCGATCGTCTTCACCGTGTCCCCGGAGATGTTGTGGATGTAGTTCGCGGTGCAGGGCCGTTCGGAGGCCTCCGCCCGGAACTCCGGGAACAGGTCGTCGATCGTGTACGGTGCGGAGCGCTCCGCGTAGATGACCCCGCCCGAGACGTTCTTCGAGCCGGCCTCCACGCCGCGTTCGAGCACGAGCGTCTCGACGCCGTTCCGTGCGAGCGTCGCCGCCGCCGCGGCCCCGCCCGGGCCACAGCCGACGACGACTGCCTCGTAGTGTTCGTGTTCAGTCATCGGTCGTCCTCCGCGTCCGCGTGTTCGTGTTCGGTCATCGGTTTCCCCGCGTTCGCGTCGGGGTCAGTTATCGCCGTTCCGCCGTCGGTCATCGCCTCGACGCTCAGCTCGCCCGTCTCCAGGGCCTCCGTGAGCCGGGGCAGCACCTCGAAGAGGTCACCCCGGACGTAGTAATCGGAGAAGTCCTTGATGTCGGCGTCGGGGTCGGTGTTGATCGCGATCACCGTGTCGGACTCGTCCATGCCGACCTTGTGCTGGACGGCCCCCGAGATCCCCGCCGCGATGTACACGTCGGGCTCGACCGCCTGGCCGCTCTCGCCGATCTGGCGCTCCTCGGTCACGTACCCCTCGACGTGGCCCTCGAAGTCGTACGAGGCGGTGATCACGCCCCGGGAGAGACCGAGATCGCAGTCCTCGAGCGCGTCCACGAGGTCGAGGCCGAGTTCGATGCCCTCCGTGGGGTTCTCGCCGATACCCCGGCCCAGCGCGACGATGGTGTCGTGGCCGGTGAGATCGACGCCGCCCGACAGCTGGTCGTGGTCGATCACCTCGACCCCGAACCACGACTCCTCGAGGGGCATGTCGTGTTCGATCACCTCGGTCTCCCGCTCGTAGTCGGGGTCGGGCAACGGGAAGCTCCCCGGAATGACGGAGGCGCCCTGGGGGTGGAACTCGCGGTTGGGCTTGTCCAGACACAGGATCGTCGAGTACTCGAATCCCGAGAAGTCCGGGCGCTTCATGTGGAGGACCCGGTCGAACTCCTTGTTGGTGCCCGGCTCGCCCGTCTTCGCGGGGTTCGAGATCATCGCCTCCTCGATGTACAGGTCCGAGCAATCGGAGGCGAGTCCGGAGTCGAACTCCGCCTGCACGAGCGCCGAGAGGTCCCGGCCGTTGTTGGTCGCCGGGAAAACGGTGTACCGCGGTTCGTCGTAGTCCCGCCACTCGGCGGGCTCTTTCTTTCGGCCGTGGGGGTGGTCGGCCGCCCGCCCCACGTCACAGAAGACCTCCGTGTACGGTTCGTGCTGGAAGCGCGCGAGGCGGTCGTCCTCGTGGTAGACGACCACGTCGGCGCCGTAGGCGGCGACGTCCTCGACGTGTTTCTCGACGTCGTCACCGATCAGGACGGCCACGACGCGCTCGTTCTCCCCGTAGCTTTCGTTGTACTCGTCCATCAGTTCCCGGGCCTTCCCGAGCATCTCCTTTGTGACGTCGATCAGCTCGCCCTGCTGGGTCTCGCAGTACACCCACATGTCCCGGTACTCGCCGTCCTCGAGGGCGCGGACGTGCTGCTTGTCGAAGGTGGGGTGGTCGAGTTCGGGGTGCTTCTCCTCGGGGGGGCGGTGGTCGATCCCGTCGCCGTCGTCCTCGTCGCTCCCACGGACCGACTCGAGGCGGTTCTCGATCCGGGTGACGACGCTGTCGCGTTCCCGTCCGTCCCGTTCCTGCTCCAGCAGGTCCTCGAGCTCGTCGACGTCGTCGATGTCCCGGACGGCGTTCGCGACGTCCGCGGGACTCGCCTCCGCGAGGTCGAGCCCGTTGTCGTCGCCGCCCCCGCCCTCGAACTTCTCGATCCGGGACTCGACGAGCTGTTTGACGGGCATCCGATCCTGGCCCGCTTTCTCGGCGGCGAGGATCGCCTGCAGCCCCTCGAGATCCTCGACGTCCTGGATCGCCGGACCGAGTTCGGCGATCTCGTGCTCGCCGGG
>CAYSJP010000261.1:0-3383 GCA_964431395.1 uncultured Halobacteriales archaeon | reverse complement strand
CGCCCTCGTGGGGGATGCAGAAGTACTCGTGGACGCCCTCGGTCTCGAAGGTGTGTGACCAGGACTCGCCGCCGGGGACGTTGCCGGTGTCCGCGATGCCGCCGGTGGCGGAGTAGGCGTCGCGGGCGGCGTCCTCCGAATCGAAGCCGCCGGAGGCCCAGTACGCCGCGCCCTCCGGGATGTCCTCCTCGTAGGCCGTGACGGAGTGGCCGACGCTGCCGACGTTCTCGAAGACGACGGTGTCGCCGGGCGCGACCGTCAGCGAGTCCGGATCGAACGCCAGCCCGTCGGTCATGTCCACCGTGTGGGTCGTCCCGCCGGTGTCGCCACCGTCTTCACCACCCTCGCCTTCCGACGCCGCCAGGGCACTCCCGGAGGCGCCTGCGACGCCGGCCCCGCCGGCGGTCGCGCGGAGAAAGCCACGCCGCGACACCGATCGTTCCGTGCTCATTGCCGAAAGCTTGTGTGGGGGCGGTACTGAATACTTTGGTTTCCCACCGGCGCTCCCGGGGTACCTACAGCGCGTAGGACCGGCCGCCGGTTTCGGTCTCGATGAACGCCGCCAGCAGGTCGATCGTCGCCGCGATGTCGGCGTGGTGGGCGCTCTCGGTGACGGTGTGGAGGTACCGCGTCGGCACCGAGATCGCGCCGGCCGGAACCGAGCCGCCGGAGCGCTGGAAGCCCGCGGTGTCGGTCCCGCCCGCGGGCAGGACCTCGAGCTGGTGGGGGATCTCCCGTTCCTCCGCGAGCGACCGCAGGCGTCGGTTCAGTTCGGGGTTCGTGAGCACGCTCGAGTCCTTGAGTTTGATCGCGGTCCCGTCACCGAGCGCCGTGACCTGGTCGCCGGGGTCCGTACCGGGGACGTCGCTCGCCACCGTCACGTCAAGCGCGATGGCGACGTCCGGGTCGAGGTCGACGCCGAGCGCCCGCGCACCGCGGATCCCCACCTCCTCCTGGACCGTCGCGGCGGCGTGGACCGTCGCCGTCGGCTCGGCGCGCCGGACCGCCTCCAGTACGGCGAACAGGCACACCCGGTCGTCCAGCGCCTTACCGGTCACGTGGTCGCCGAGCAGTTCCGTCGACTGGCGCATGGTGACGATGTCTCCGGGTTCGACGCGCTCGCTCACCGCCTCGCCCGGAAGGCCCAGGTCGACGCGGGCGTCCTCGACCGACGGTCCCTCCTCGCCCCCGGTGTGGGGGGGCGGCGACCCGATCACGCCGGGTAGATCGCCCTTCCGGGTGTGGACGGTCACGCGCTGTGCCGGGAGGACGACCGGGTCCCACCCACCGAGGGGGTCGATCTCGAGAAACCCCGACTCGGTGACGTGGGTCACCATGAACCCGATCTCGTCCATGTGGGCACCGACCAGAATCTCGTGGTCGCCGCCCTGGATGGTCCCGACGACGTTCCCCATCCCGTCGGTCCGGATCGCGTCGGCCACGCCGTCGAGCTCCCGCCGGACGATCTCCCGGATCCTGTCCTCGTAGCCCGGCGCCCCGCTCGCCCCGGTCAGTTCAGCCAGCAGTTCGAAGTCGAACGCGAGGTCCGCCCGTTCCACCATGGGTGTGCTCGGTCGGCGTCGGACAAAAAACCCGGTTCGACGGCGTTCGACGCCCGGTCCCGGAACGTTTTTTCCACCTGAGCGTGGACATGTGCCCATGACGAACACCGAAGACGAACTCAGACAGCAACTCACGGAGGCGTTCGAGGGTGCCGACTACCCCGTCGGCAACCAGATGGACCTCGTTCCGGCCCTCCCGGACGGTCCCGGGACGCGCTTCGAGGCCGGCGACTTCTCCATGACCGCGATGGAGCTGGGGTCGAAACTCGCGGGCACACAGGAGTTCCCATACGAGGACGTCGAGGACCTCGTCGACGACGTCGTCGCGGGCCTGAGGGAAAACGGCCACATCTGAGCGGGCCGGCCCGGCGAGCACGCCGCGCTACCCACCCGCCGCCGCCGTCGAGCCGTTCCCCCCGGAGATGACGTACTGCTCGCCGGACTGTTCGGCCAGCAGGCTGTCGACCGGGGCGTACCCGTCGGTGAGGAGCGGCACGTTGCCGGTCCGGACGTCCCGGGCGGGGCGCATTCGAGCGAACGTCCCCGAGAGGTCGACGCCGACGTCCGTCTCCGCGGCCAGCGCCCGGAGCTCGTCGCGGGTGTACCGTTCGTCGGATTTGGTCGCGACGAGTTCGATGTTCTGGAGCGCCGGCGTGTCCGAGGTGGGGAACTGGTAGGCGCGGGGGAACGTCTCGTTCATCGTCTTCACCATCGCCCGCCCGAACGCGGAGGCGTCGCCGGCCCGGGCGGTGATGACGTTCGCAACCAGAACGCCGTCGTCGTCGAGTTTCGAGGCGACGAGTTCCATGAACTCCCGGGTCGTGAGGTGGAAGGGGACCTTGTCGGCCCTGAACGCGTCCAGCACGATCACGTCGTAGGTGCGGTTCGTCTCCTGGAGGTACTCCCTGCCGTCCCCGACCCGGACGTTCATCCGCGGTCCCTCGGTCAGGCCGAACTCCTCTTTCGCCACGCGGACCACCTCGGGGTCGATCTCGACGACGTCGACCGTGACGTCGGGGTACTCCTCGTGGTAGCGCTGCGGGAGGGTGAACCCGCCGCCCCCGATGAACAGGGCGCGCTCGGTGTCGTTCCGGAACAGGAACGGGAGGTGGGCGTACTTGGCGTAGTCGAAGACGTACCCCTCCCGGCCGTCGACGTACGTCGCGGACTGGGGGACGCCCCCGATGTACATCGTCCGCACGCCGTCGTCGTCGACCACCCGGAGGTCGGCGTAGGCGGTCTGTGTGTCGACGCGGACGTCGTCGTTCCCGGGGACGCCGTAGACGACGACGCCGCTCCCGGCGACGAGGACCAGAAGCGCGAGGCCGACACTCGCGGTTGCTTCCGGGGAGCGATCGGCCATCGAGACGGCGCCGACGACGAGCAGTCCCGCGAGCAGGAGTCCGTTGGTCGGCACTCCGAACGTCGGGATCAGGAGGAAGGTCGCGCCGAAGGCGCCGACGATGCTCCCGATGGTGCCGACCGCGTACACCCGGCCGGAGGCGCTCCCAGTGCTCTCCGTCTCCGAGAGTTCGGCCGCGAAGGGGCTGATAACCCCCAGCAGGAACGTCGGCGGCCCGAACAGGACCGTGACGGGGAGGATCGGGGCGTACCGCGCCGGCACCGCGAGCCCGTCGAACGCCACGATCACCGGATCGCCGCCGACCGCGATCAGCGCGATCGAGAGCGCGCTGACGGCGAGCAGGGAGACGAGGCTTCCCCGTGAGGCGTACTCCCGGGCGTGCCGGCCCCCGAGCGAGTAGCCGGCGCTGAGCGCGGCCAGGAACACGCCGATGATGCTCCCCCAGGTGAAGATGCTGC